>NZ_JBHVPD010000035.1:0-81294 GCF_042887525.1 Kitasatospora sp. NPDC057936 | reverse complement strand
GGGGGGGTTTTTGTGTGGGGGGGGGGGGTGGGGGGGGGCCCCCCCCCCCCCGGCCCCCCAACCCCCCCCCCGCGGGGGGGGGGCCGCGCGGGGCCCCCCCCCCGCCGCCCCCCCCCCGTCGCGCTGCCCCTGCCCTGATCCCCCTGGGCCCAAGTGCCCCGCCGCTGAGCGCGCTGTCGCTCGACGCCCAGGGCACCCGTTAAGGCTGAGTCATTGCGTTTAAGGGGTGCCTCGGTGTCGAGCGGAGCTCCGCCCGGTCCGGACGCCGCCCTCAGGACGCCGTGGCGAGCCCCCGGACGGGCTGCGTCTGCTCGTAGGCGTGACCGACGCGCAGGAGCGTGCGCTCCCCGAGGGGCCGGCCGAGCAGTTGCAGGCCGATCGGCAGGCCCTCGGCGTCCTGGCCGGCCGGGACGGTCAGGGCGGGCACCCCGGTGATGTTGGCGGGGGCGGAGAGGCGCACGTAGGCGTCGGAGACGCTCTCGACCGTGCCGTCGGACCAGGTGACCGTCTCCTGGCCGGCTCGCACCGCGGTCGTCGGGACCGTCGGGGCGGCGATCACGTCGACCGTCTCCAGCAGGCCGGCCCATTCCTCCCGCATCATGGTCCGGGCGCGCTGGGCCCGCAGGTAGTCCCCGGCGCTCATCAACTCGCCCGCCTCCAGCAGGATGCGGACGTCGGCCCCGTACAACTCCGGTGCGGTGCGCAGGGTGCGCTCGTGGTAGGCGGCGGCCTCCGGCACCATCAGGCCCCACTGGGTGGCCTGGATGTAGCGGGTCATCGGGATGTCGACCTCGACGAGCCGTGCGCCGAGGCCCTCCAGGTGCTCGACGGCGTGCCGGACGGCGGTCTCCACCTGCGGGTCGACGTGGTCGAAGTAGTAGGTGCGCGGCACGCCGACGCGCAGTCCCGTCAGATCCGTGCCCGTGCCGGGCCGGTAGTCCTCGGCGGGTAGGGGCAGCGAGGCGGGGTCGCGCGGGTCGTGCCCGGCGAGGGCGGTCAGGACCAGGGCCGCGTCCTCGACGGTGCGGGTGATCGGGCCGACGTGGTCCAGCGACCAGGACAGGGACGTGACGCCGTGACGGGGAACGAGACCGTAGGTCGGCTTGAGGCCGACGACCCCGTTGAGCGCGGCGGGCACCCGGATCGACCCGCCGGTGTCGGTCCCCAGGGCGAAGGTCGCCGCGCCCGACGCGACGGCGACGGCGGACCCGCCGCTGGAGCCGCCGGCGACCCGGTCGTGGTCCCGGGCGTTGCGGGTCTGCGGGGTGGTCAGGCCGAACGCGAACTCGTGCGTGTGGGTCTTGCCGACCAGCACCGCGCCGGCCGCCGTCAGCCGGGCGGCGACCGTGCTGTCGGCCGGCGCGCGATGGTCGGTGCGGACCCGGGAGCTGGCCGTGGTGGCCATGCCCGCGACGTCGATCAGGTCCTTGAGCCCCATGGGGATGCCGTGCAACGGCCCCCGGTAGCGGCCCTGCGCCGCTTCGCGTTCGGCCTCGCGCGCCGCCCGGCGCGCCTGCTCGGCGGCGACCGTGACGTAGGCGCCGAGGTCGGGCTCCACCTGCTCGATGCGGTCGAGGACCGAGTCCACCAGCTCGACGGGGGACAGCCGGCGGGACCGGATGGCGTCCGCGGCGGCGGTGAGGGAGAGCTCATACGGCTGCATCGGGCCGCCCTCCTTCCGCGCGGTAGGCGCCTGCCGGCGGGGTGTCCCCGAAGTCCAGCTCCCGGAGGGTCGCGACGACGGAGTGGATGTGGTTCGCGGTGGCCGCGACCGCGGCGTGACGGTCGGCGGGCAGCGGCAGCCCGGCACGATCGGCCCAGCGGGCCGCCTCCGGTGGTGTGAGTTCGGCTGCGGGCATGGCGGACGCTCCTCCTGGCCGGGTGGGGCGGCGAAGCGCTCCCACATCAAAAGCTAATGTTTTGCGTTAGTGACTGTAGACCCTCCCGCCGCCTTAAAGCAAACGCGTTGCGTTTGTCGGACCCTTCCGCTCCGACCGCTGACGGCGGCGGTCCGACGGCCGCCTTGCGAATCCACGGGGCCGGCAGAGCGGCCGGTCACTTTCTGCATACCGAGATAGTGACGATGCGTGACCTCGCCCCGGCCGGGACAGGGGTCTGTCGGAGCCGTCCGGCATCATTCCTGCCATGACACAGGACTACCGCGTGGTGGTGAGCCACGGCCCGGCGGCGGGCGTGCCGGAGCAAGAGGTCGTGGCCGCGTCCGCGCGGGCACTCGGTGAGCTGATCGGCGCGCTGCCGCTCGACGGATCGGTGCGCGTGGAGCGCATCGCGGACTCCGCGCGGTACGCGATCGCCTGCCCGCTGCCAGGCGGCGCGTGTTTCGTCATGCACGACGACGGCCAGGGGCGGTCCGGGGATACCGAGCGCGGCAGCAGCGCCGAGGCGGGCCAGGCTCTCCATGCCTGGGCGGTTCGCGCGAACGCCTGGGAGTGGGCCTTCTCGTGGATGCAGCGGTTCCCCGTCCCGCAGCGCATCCCCATCGCCCACGAGCCGGGTTTCCGGACGGACCTCGCCGGCAGCTGGGACGGAGGCCAATTCCTGGCCGGCTTCTACGACGTCACCTATCTGCACCTCTTCGACCGGGACGGCCGCCACCTGCGCTCGCGGATCGGAGTCGCCGAGGAGGAGGCGGGGCAGGAGGACACGGACGCCGCGATGGCCCGCCTCAGGGAGCTGGTCGACGAACTGCCCGGCCGCCGCTTCGGCGACATCGCCGTCCGTCCGTTCTCCGTCGAACACGGCGGCCACAGCTGGGGGCTGTTCGACAAGACCGAGGCGTACGGCTTCCCGCACGCCGAACTGGAGCCCGACATGCTCGGATTCGGCGCGCCCTGGAACGGACTGTACGACACCTGATAACCGCTCGGCGTGGCCGGCACCGTCCTGGGTGTGACCTTGGGAGGGTAGTGCCGGCGTACCGCCTTCCGGGGGACGGGAAGCGCCGGAGAAGGGCCGTTCGAGTGAGGTCCCACGTCTTCGCGCAGCCGAACGGTGAGACTGGCAGCGCTGGAAGCCGGGGGAGCTCACCGTTCAGGCTCACCGTTCAGAAGGAGACGAGTCCTGTGAAGAACTTCCGAAGGGCGCTGGCCACCGGCGCCGCCGTGGTGGCCCTGTGCATCGGATTCCCGGCCAACGCCCACGCCACGGACGGGACTTTCACGTACATCAGCGACAACCAGGAGCACTACCTGGACAACCCGGGCAACGGCCGGTGCTACGAGCTCGGCGGCGACGTCACCGAGCTGTACAACGACACCGACGCGGAGGCGACCGTGTTCGGCGACGCCGGCTGCCAGGACGCGGTCGACACCGTCGGGCCGGGTGGTGCCAGCGCCGGAGGCGGTGTCGGCTCGGTCCGTTTCACCGCGGCCCGGTAGCCGACGCCGCCCGCGTCGTGGTGCATGATGGCCATGATCACTGGGGGGTGTCATGGCGCTGTTCCCGCCGAAGTGCCCGGTCGGGCCGGACGAGCGGGTCTGGATCGAGGAGTCCATGGCCTGGCTGGCGGCCGAGTTCGGGCGCGGGGTGCTGGAGCGTGCTCCGGTGCTGCCGACCGCCGAGTTCTTCCCGGGGCCGTACGCGGGCTCCGACGCCGACATCCGGGGCCTGATCGCCCAGCTCTGCGGGTACCTGGACGTGGCGCCCAACCGGCTGACGATCGAGATCGAGCCGGACGACGGCGAGGGCGCCATGGTCGCCGGCCTCGGGCTCGCCCACAGGTCGCGCTCGGCCGCCGGGCACTACCGGCGGGAGAACGGGCGGCCGGTGATCGCCGTCGCGCAGCGCCAGGCCGCCCGTCCGGTCGCGCTGGTCGCCACCATCGCGCACGAGCTGGGGCACGTCCGCCTCCTCGACGAGCGGCGCGTCTCCACCGAACGGCGCGACCACGAGCCGCTCACCGACCTGCTGACGGTGCACTTCGGCCTCGGCGTCTTCACGGCCAACTCCGCGTTCGACTTCCGGCAGGGCAAGCAGGGCTGGTCGTCCTCGCGGCTCGGCTACCTGAGCGAGCGGATGCTCGGCTACGCCCTGGCCTGCTACGCCTACCGGCGCGGCGAGAGCAAGCCCGCCTGGGCCCGGCATCTGGACACCAACCCGCGGGCCTACCTCAAGCAGGGCCTCCGCTACCTGCAGCGGAATCCGCCGCGCGTGTGATCGAGGGGGATCACGCCTCCGCGGTCGCCCGAGCAGCGCTGTCCCGCAGGACCAGCAACAGCATCTGCTCGTACGCGGTGAGGGGCCGGGCCAGGGTCGAGCCGGCCGTCACGGTCCGGTGCCCGGGCGCCGGGTGGATCCGCAGTTCGGCCAGGACACCGTGCCGGAGCTCCAGTCGGACGGACCGGCGCGCCACCAGCCCGACCCCCAGGCCGATCCGTACGGCCTCCTTGATGCCCTCGGTGCCCCAGAGGTCCAGCGTCCGGGCGCCGGACAGTTCCCAGGCGTGCAGGAGGTCCGTCAGCTGACGGCGGGTGTCCGAGCCGGCCTCGCGCAGCAGGAACGTTTCGTCCGCCAGGTCGGCGGGCGTGACGTCCCGTCCGGCCAGCGGATGACCGGCCGGGCAGGCGAGCAGCATGTCGTCGTCGGCGAGGCGCTCCGACCGGTAGCGCCCGGGAGGCAGCGGGCCGCCGCTCAGCGCGACGCCGATCCGGCCCTCCTCCAGTGCGGTCGCCAGCCGGTCGGCGCTGTCGACGACGAGGCCGAAGCGCACCTCGGGCGCCCGGTGCCGCAGTTCGAGCAGGACGGACGGCAGGAAGTGCGCGGCGATGGTGCTCGTGCTGCCGATCACCAGCGGGTCCTCCAGCAGGAGTGCCGCGGCCTGGACGGCCGCGACGGCCTGGTCGGCGAGGGCGAGCACCTCCTTGGACTGCGCGAGCAGGACCTCCCCGGCCAACGTTGGGCGGATCTTCGGGCCGGACCGGTCGACCAGCTGGGTGCGCAGGGCTATTTCCAGGTTCTGCACCTGTTTCGAGACGGACGACTGGCTCAGGAACAGGACCTGGCTCGCCGCCGAGAAGCCGCCGCATTCGATGACCTTGGCGAACACCGCCAGTTGATTGAGGTTCAGTCGCACATGGCCTCGCTCGCGTCCGGACGGAAAGGGGGGACACCAGGGCCGGTGCGGCGCCCTGGGGTACCGACCGGTACGGCAATCTACCGCCTCCCGGGCCCCGCGCCACAGTGGCCTTCCGCACATGGTTCGCACATGCTGACGGATTGTCGAACAAGCGTCGGGAATGGCGCTCCGGTGCGGCGTCCCGGCGCGCTCTGGGTAAAGGATGAGCAAAGTCGCGGGACGGATCCCCGGGTTTGGCCTCTTTCCACGGTGACCGGCCCGCAAGCGGCCGGTGGTTCCCGGGAGGTTCCGCGGTGCGGTCGCCGCCGAACCGTCCGCCCGGTGACGGTGAACGGAATCCCGGCGCGATGAGGAAGCCGATGTCATCTTCGAGGAAGAAACGCGAACCCGGAACGGCGGTTTACGGAATACCCGGGGCGACCAGACTTCCGCGGTGGTTCGCCACCCTGCTCGTGATCGTGGCCGTGCTGTTCACGGGCACGGCCCTGGCGGTTCCGATCGTGCGATCGGCGGGCTCGTACCGCACCGCTGCGCGGGCGGACCCGTCCCCGGTCGCGGTGGCGACCCTGCAGACGGCGTCCGGGCCGCTGACACCGCTCGACCGGGACTTCGTCAAACGGGTCCGGCTGGCCGGGCTGTGGGAGATCCCCGCAGGCCGGATGGCCGTCGCCAAGGGCGGCACGCCCGAGGTCAGGACCGCGGGCCAGCACCTGATCGACGGGCACACGGATCTGGACCGGGCCGTGGTGGACGTCGCCAGGACCCTCGGCCTGGGCCTGCCCGACGAGCCCTCCGACCAGCAGAAGGCGTGGCTGAAACAGCTGGACGACGCCCAGGGGCCCGATTTCGACCGGCTGTTCGCGAACATCGTGCGCAACGCCCACGGCCAGGTCTTCGCGGTGGTCGCCCAGGTGCGCGCCGGGACCCAGAATTCCACCGTCCGCGATCTCGCGACCACGGCGAATTCCACCGTGCTCGACCACATGACGGTCCTGGAGAACACCGGGCTGGTGAAATTCGGCGACCTTTCCGGACCGCCGTCCGGCACGTCCGCTCCGAGTCAGGGCCCGAGCCCGGCGCCGAGTTCCGGGCCGGCGACGCAGCACTAGAAACCCTGCCCGGACACCGCGGCAGCACAAGGCTTTCCACGGCCTGCCAGGCAGGCCCGATCCCGTTTCGAGGATGCAACATGAGGATTCACAAACGCGGCAAGGCCAGGCGGAAGGCGTTCGCCCTCCTGCTGGCCGGGATATTGGCGGTCACCGGCGCTTCGGCGCTCGCGGCGGCCGCGTTCGCCGGGCAGCGGCCGTCGCGGTCGCAGGGGGCCGCTGCCCAGCAGGCCGGGGCCCGGCCGGGCACGGTCGCCTGCGCGGACGTCGGCACGGCCCTGGCCTCGGTGCCGGAGAGCGCGCAGCAGGACGTCGACCAGGACCTCGCCGACCTCGACGTCCAGGTGGCAGACGCGTACCGCAGCCTCGCCGAGCCGGGCTCCGGCGGCGGTGAGCAGCAGGTCATGGGTGAGCTGGCCGGGAAGCGGACGGCGACCCTGCGCAAGCTCGTCGCGAGCGCGGGCCCGGACTCCGGCCTGCCCGAGGACGTCTCCGGACTGGCGACCTGCGCGATCCGCCGCGACCTCGTGGTCGATTCCTCCGCCCAGGACTACGCCCCCGACGGCGGGAGCGGCGACGGCGGGCAGAACGGCGCGGCCGGACAGAACGGCGTCACCGGGCAGAACGGTGCCACCGGACAGAACGGCGCGGCCGGGCCGAAGAACCTGTCGAGCGGCGGACGGTCCGCCCTGGGGCGCGGTTTCGTCGACATCAGGACCGTCACCCCGAACACCGCCAGGCCCACCCGCACCGGGCCGGCCACCGGCACCTTCACCTCGCAGTGCGGGCTCAACGAGAACCGCCACCTCAACCCCGACAACGTGATCGTGGCCCCCGGGGTCAGCAACGGCGCCCACCACATGCACGACTACGTCGGGAACCTCGTCACGGACGCGTTCTCCACCAACGGCAGGCTCGCCAACGCCGGCACCACCTGCTCCAACGGGGACCAGTCGGCCTACTACTGGCCGGTGTTGCGGGTCCTCGACGGTCAGGCGGAGAAGGACGCGAGGGCGCCGGGCGGCGGGAAGGACCGCAACGTCGGACGCATCCTCCAGCCCGCCGAGGTCGGGATCACGTACGACTCCGCCGCCGGGAACAGGGTCCAGCCGATGACCCGCTTCCTGCGGATCATCACCGGCGACGCCAAGGCGCTCACCAACGGCCCGGCCAACGCCCACGCCTCGTGGAGCTGCACCGGCTTCGAGGACCGCCAGCTCGCCGACAAGTACCCGATCTGCCCGGACGGCAGCCGGGTCGTCCGGACCCTGAAGTTCCCCGACTGCTGGGACGGCCGGAACACCGACAGCGCCAACCACCGCACCCACACCGCCTTTTCGCGGGCGGACGGTAGCTGCCCGCGGAACTTCCGGGCGATCCCCCGGCTGACCCAGCGCATCGCCTACGACGTGCCGACCGGCGTGCGCTTCGCCGTGGACACCTTCCCCGAGCAGCTCCACAACCCGATCACGGACCACGGGGACTTCATCAACGTGATGTCCCGGGACCTGCTGGACCAGATGGCGACCTGCATCAACGAGGGGCGTCGCTGCGGATGACCCACACCAGCCCGGAGGGCTCAGCAATGTCGACGGAGGACGGCCGCCTGGCCTGGCACTCGGCCGCCGGACCGGCGCCGGTGGGCCGGCCGCGCCGGGCGGGGCACGCGGGCCGCTCGGGCCACGCGAGCCGCACGGGCCGCGCCGACCGGACGCGCCAGGCGCGCCGCGCCGCCGTCGGGGAGCGGACGCCGGACGGGACCGCCGAAGGCCGGCCCGAGCCCGGTGGCCCGGTCACACACCGGGCGTGGCGGTTCCTCCCGCTGCTGGCGGTGGGGCTCGGCCTGACGGCCGTGATGGTGAACGGCGCGCTGCAGGCGTTCCTCGGCGTGGCCGCCGGGGTCATCACCCTGGTGTCCTTCACCTCCGCCGTCCTGTGGGGGCTCACGGCGACGGACCGGCTGCTGCTGTACCCGGTCCACCGGCTGGCCGCCCAGACGATCCACCGGGCGATGGGCGTTGCCGGCGTCGTGTTCCTCGTCCTGCACGTGTGGATGAACCTGATCCAGGACCGGATCGGCGCGCTCGCGGCCTTCGTCCCGTTCGCCGACCCGCACCGGCCGGTGGTCCTGGGCCTGGGGGCCCTGGCCGGCTACCTGCTGCTGGCCGTCGCCCTCGCCGGGGCCGCCCGCGGGCTGCTGGCCAGGACCGGTGCGGCGCGCCGGTGGCGGATCGTCCACATGTGCGCCTACCCGGCGTGGGGTGCCGCGCTCTACCACGGACTGCACGCGGGCCGGCTGCCCGCCTCGTGGGTCTCCGTCCTCTACGGCGTGGCCGTGGTGGGCGTGATCATCGCCCTCGGGCTGCGGCTGGTCTTCCGGGACGGCGGCAGCAAGCGCAGGCCCGGCGCACCCGTCCGTCCGCTCGGTCCCCTTCGTCCGGGCGGCCCCGGCCGGACGGAGGGGGCGGCGGGCCGACCGCAGGGCGGCGTCGGCACCGGACGGCGGTGGCGGGACGGATGAGCGGCGCACCGATCGCCTGGCTCGGCCGGCCGGTCCTGTTCGCGGGCCTGGAGCGGGACGAGCGCCTGGACCACCGCGCCCACCTGGTCGTCCACGGCGGCATGCCCGTGCTGCCGGCCGACGAGCTGGCCGACCTCGCCGAGAACGTCGACCTGCGCGGACGGGGCGGGGCCGGCTTCCCGTTCGCCCGCAAGCTCCGGGCCGTCGTCAAGGCCGCCGCCCGCCGCCGCACCCGTCCGGTCGTGGTCGTCAACGGCACGGAAGGAGAACCGAGTTGCCTGAAGGACGCCGCGCTCCTGCTGCGCACGCCCCACCTCGTCCTGGACGGGGCGCTGCTGGCGGCCGAGGCCCTGGACGCGGAGCAGGTGACGGTCGGCGTCACCCGGGCCGACACCGAGCAGTCGCTGCGCAGGGCGCTGGCCGAGCGGCGGACCACCCGGCTGCCGGTCTCCGTCGCCCGGCTCCCCGAGCGGTTCGTCTCGGGCGAGGGGAGCGCGCTGGCCCGCGGCATCACCAGCGGGATCGCCCTCCCGCGCGGCGGCGGCGTCCGGACCAGCGACAGCGGCGTCAGGGGAGTGCCGACCCTGCTGTCCAACGCCGAGACCTACGCGCAGCTCGCGGTCGCGGCCCGCCTCGGGGCGCTGCCGTACCGCGAGGTCGGCACGCCGTCGGAGCCCGGGACGGTCCTGCTGACCCTCGCCGGCTCCCGGGTGGTGGAGACGCCCACCGGCGTCCCGCTCGGCGAGCTGCTCGCGATGTTCGGCCTGGACGTCGGGCAGGGCGTCCTGACCGGCGGTTACCACGGCACGTGGCTGACCCCGGTGGCCGCCGCCGCGGCCGAGGTGTCGCGCGAGTCGCTCCGGAGCCTCGGCGGGGCCCTGGGCGCCGGCGCGATCCTGCCGCTGCCGCACACGACCTGCCCGCTGGGCGAGGCGCTCCGGGTCGCCCGCTGGCTGGCCGACGAGACGGCCGGCCAGTGCGGGCCGTGCTACCTCGGGCTGCCCGCGCTGGTCAGAGCACTGGAGGAGGTGGTGCGGGGCGGCCGGGCCGCCCTGGACGCGGTCGAGACCCGGATGCGGGCGGTCACCGGACGGGGGGCGTGCAGTCACCCCGACGCCGCCTCCCGGTTCGTGGCCTCGGCCCTGGAGGTCTTCGACGAGGACCTCCAACTGCACACACACCGGTACGGCTGCGGCCGCCCCGTCCAGGGTGTGCTCCCGATGCCGGCCGTGGAGAGCGCCGGAAGCATCGTCGTGGACTGGACGCTCTGCGAGGCCCACGGGCTGTGCACGAGCGTCCTGCCCGAGGTCATCAGCCTGGAGGCGGACGGATTCCCCGCTGCCGGCGTGATGCCCGTCCCGCCGCAGTTGCTGCAGCAGGCGGCCAGGGCGGTCGACCGGTGTCCCGCGCTGGCGCTGCGGATCCAGTGAGCCGCCGCCGGGCCCGAGGCCCGCGTGCGCCTCCGCCACTCCCGGACCCATGCGCTCCGGGCTCGCAATTCCCCGAAACACCAGGCTCCACCGATGGAAAGGCAAGGAATACCTTGACGACGACAACGAAGCGGTACGGCCTGGTGGCGCTCTGCCTCCTCCTGGCCGGCCTCGTGCTCATGGCGGCCTTCGGGAACGGCAGCGGCAACGCCTACCCGTCCGCCGGGCCCACCGACCCCGGGCAGCTGGCCGGTGCGACGGCGCCGGCTCCGGCCGGGGCCTACGGCTCCTACGGCGACTACGGGGCGTCCGCCTCCGCCTCGCCCTCGTCGGCCGGCAGCGGCTCGCCCGGCGGGCAGTTGGCCGTCCGGGTGGACGAGAAGCTGGGCTCCGTCCTGACGGACGGCCAGGGCTTCACGCTCTACCGGTTCGACAAGGACTCGGCCAGGCCGCCGATGTCGAACTGCTCCGGGGGGTGTGCCACCACCTGGCCGCCCGTCATCAAGGACGGGAGCACCATGGCCGGCACCGGCATCGACTCGGCCAAGCTGGGTGAGATCGTCCGGGCCGACGGCACGCACCAGCTGACGGTCGGCGGCTGGCCGGCCTACCGCTACGCGCAGGACACCGCGCCCGGCGACACCAAGGGCGAGGGCGTGGGCGGCACGTGGCACGCCCTGGCGCCGGACGGGTCGAAGGCCACCGGCGCGGGTGCCCAGGCGCCCCCGTCGGCGACGGCCACGGCCACGACGGCGCCCACCGCCACCGCCGCCCCGATGCCGCAGCCGACCCAGCAGCCCCCGGCCGGACTGCAGCTCTCGATCTTCGCCCACCCCCAGCTCGGCCCGATCATGGTGGACGCCAACGGCCGCACCCTGTACCACTTCGGGAAGGACACCGCCTGGCCCATGCGCTCCAACTGCGAGGGTGACTGCCTGAAGACGTGGATGCCCGCGGCGCCCGTGGACCCGGCCAAGATCCAGGGTGTGGACCCGAAGCTCGTCGGCAAGATGCAGCGCCCGGACGGCACCTGGCAGCTGAGCATCAACTGCACGCCCGCGTACGTCTACTCGGGCGACAAGGGCTACGGCGACGCCCTCGGCAACGGCATGGCCGGGGGCCTCTGGACGGCCATCAACCCGCAGGGCAAGCCGGCGACGGGCAAGTGAGGATCCCGGGCGTCGCCCTCGGGCCGGCCGGGAACAGCCGGCGCGTGCGCACCGCGCTCCAGTGGGCCGCGCTGATCCTCCTGCTCGCACTCGGGTCCGTCGAACTCCTCTGGGGCAACGGCGGGTTGGCCGGAGCCGCGCAGACGGTGCCGTCGGCGCCGACGGCCGGCCCCGGCGGGAACTCCGTGGAGGCCCTGGCCCGGCGGATCGGCTGCACGGCCGAGATCACCACCGACGCGGCGGACCTGCGCCAGGGCCTGTGCACCTCCGGTGACGAGGAGATCTGGATCGCCACCTTCCCGACGCCGCGCGCCAAGGACGCCTGGATCGAGGAGGCCAAGGCGTACGGGGGTTCGTACCTCGTGGGCGACGCGTGGGTGGTCGTGCTGTCCGACACCACCGCGGACCTCCTGCACGGGCTGCTCGGCGGTACGGTCGTCGACGGCGCCGACCACACCGGGCACGCACACACGGGAGGTGGGTGACCGGCGACAACAGCGAACGACAGGGCGAGGGTTCCCACCGGTGTCGGGCCGGTGGGGGCCCTCGCCCCGTTGTTCACCGGTTCGACACGTGTGCCAAGTCGAAGTCGGCGCAGGACAACTGGCACAGTGTCATGAATCCGTCGGGGCAGGCCCGTTCACTCATGCGAATGCCGTATGACCTTTTCTGTTATCCGTGGCCGCCGCGCTTGACGAGACCTCGCCACGGTGCCGGCGAGCGCCACCGCGCGTCATCGGGGCGGCTCCGGCGCCACCCCGGGCGCGTCCGTCGCCCCGCACACGGATTTCCCCCATTCGGATCCGGAATCACCGGGCGCGCGGAGGTTTTCGGACAGTTGCCCGGAAACCCGTGGGACTGGTGTGCTGTGGCCCTTCCCGCCACACCGTCCCGACGGCCCCGGCACCGGACCGCCGTCGCGTCCTTCGTCCGGGCGGTTCCCCCGTGCGGGCCCCTGCTGCCGCCACACCGGCCGGGCCCGCGGAATCCCCGCCGGACGAAGGCCACAGCCGAGGAGGACCAGGTGACCCTGCTGACCAGCACCCGCGAACCGGGACTGAGCGACCTGAGCGACGCCGAACTCGCGGAGGTGCTCACCGCGCCGGCCCCGGCCGGCGGTTCGCGCATCAGGGAAGTCATGGCCGAGGTGTTCACCCGGCACCACGGCGCCGTGCTCGCCTACGCCCGCCGCTTCTGCCGCGACCAGCAGACGGCCCAGGACCTCGCCGCCGAGGCCTACGCCAGCACCTACCAGTCCGTGGCCCGCGGCCGCGGCCCGCGCCACGCCTGGCGCCCCTACCTCCAGGCCTGCGTCCGGCGCACCGCCATGGAGTGGAGCGCCCAGACCCGGGACCGCATCGTCCTGGCCGCCGACTTCCACACGTGGGCGGAGTGCCTGGCCGACGAGGCCGGGACCGACGACGCGCTGCTCGCGGCCGAGGAGACGGCCCTGATAGCCGGCGCCTACCGCGCCCTGCCCGAGCGGTGGCAGGTGCTGCTGTGGTTCTTCGTCGTGGAGGGCGAGTCGGCCGCCACCGTCGCCCAGCGGATGAGCATGACCCCGAGCGGTGTGCGCTCCCTCGCGGCCCGCGCCCGCGCGGGACTGCGCGAGGCCTACCTGAGCGCGCACGAGGGCGAGGGGGCCGGGAAGGAGTGCCGGTACTTCACGTCGGTGCTGACCGGCGACGCCCGCCGGCCGGGCCGCCGCCGGGGCCGCGAGCTGGCCCGCCACCTGCGCGAGTGCCCCGGCTGCGGACGGGTCGCCGAACAGTTCCGCCGCGCCAACTCCAGCCTCGGGACGTCGACCCTGGTGCCGCTCCGGGCCGTGCCGGTGAGCGCGCGCTGAGCCCGGTGCAGGCACGTCGCCGCCAGGAGGCCCGAGGAGGCCGGCGGCACCCCCGGGGCCCGCAAAAGGAGTGTGAGGCCACTCGCCGCGCGTGTTGTACTTGGCGCATGGGGGGTGACGACGGCCGGATGCGCTTGCGGGTGACGAGCCATCCCGTCGCCGCTCCCGGAACCCGGCTCAGCCGGATCCTGAGCGCCGGTCCGATGCTCCGCAACACGTGCGTGTACCCGCCCGACCACCAGGTCGGGTACCTGAACGCGAGCCGCGCCGATCTGCTCCGGCTCGGCGCCCTGTTCCGCGTCGCCGCGACGAGTCCGCACAGCGCGGTGCACGTCCCGGTCCCGCCGGATGCCCGACCGATGACCTTCGGGGACCGCGACACCCGTCCGCTGCCGGTGCTCCTGGCTCGTGATGACACCGAACTGCGGCCCTCCGACTGGCCCGATCTACGGCGCCGGATGCGTCGCGCCCCGGTGCCCTTGAGCGTGACCGCCCCGGCGGCGCGACCTCCCGACCGCCCCGACGACGTCCGCCGCCGGGCCGATCGTCACCCCGCCCGCTTCACCGAGCACGCCGCGACGATCGTCATCACCGCCCGTGCGGAACTCCTGTTCTGGATGGGCGACTGGCTCACCGCCGTCGGCGACCGCGTGGCCCGGGACAGCCGCGTCCACCAGCACGGCGAGAGCCTCCTCGGCGACATGGTCGGCTTCTTCGACCCCGAGGGCACGAACCGGCCCATGCACGCGTTCTGCGTGGTCGCCGTCGAGCCGATCTTCCACCGGGCCCGCTGGCGGGAGCAGGCGACCCACGGAAGTGACCGCGGCGAACCCGTCGGCGGTGGGCGACAATCGTCGGGTGACTGAAGCCGGCGTCGTCCACGTCTTCCTCTCCCGCGGTCGGTTCCCGTCGTTCGAGGACATCCGCGACCACGTCGACCCGGAGTGGTCGGAGAACGGGGGCGCGACGCCGTCCGCCTTCATGGCGGAGGCCGGCATCGCCGAGCTCGAACCGATGTGCGTCGAAGCCGTTCACGCCCGGGACGAGGGCCACTGCGCGCCCGTCGTGCCCGAGGTGCTCCTGCGCGGGGCCTCGTACGCCGACCAGTGGCTGTCACAGGTGGAGTCCACCGAGCCGGCCGACGCCGCGATCTGCGTCTTCGCCCCCAACGTCGTCACCACCCCGCACGGCACCGCTCTGCACTACCTCGGCCGGTTCACGTACCGGGCCTGAACACCTCCCGGGCGCGCTGTCGCTCTGGTGCACCAGAACGCTCAGGTGCACCAGAACAGGAACGGTTTGCAGCCAGGTGTGGCCGGCGGGGTGGTCGGGTGCTGGGTGGGGGAGGGCTGGGGAGCGGGGCCGGTGTTCGGCGTGGTCGTGCTGGGAGCCGGCTTCGCGGGCGGGTCCGCCGGGGGAGGGGGCGCGGCGGCGGACGTGGGCGGGCCGGACGGGGACGCCGCGGCGGACGTGGTGCTGCTGGACGGCTTCGGCCGGGTGCTGGAAGCCGACGGCTGCGGGCGGGCGGTGGCCGCGGCCGTGGTGGCCGATGCGGGTGCGGCCGGGGCGGCCGGGATCGGCGCGTTGTTCTGCGACGGTGACCCGGTGCCGGCGGAGGCGGGGGTCACCGCACCGTCCGAGTTGCCGCCGGCCAGCAGCACGGTGGCCAGCCCGCAGACCACCACCCCGGCCGCCGACACCGCCAGGACCCGGCCCCGCGCCCGGCCGGCCCGCCGCCGGGCCGACCGTCGTGCCGACTGGCGCGACGGCGCGGTGGACGGAGCCTCGACCGGCCGGGTGGGTTCCCGGCCCGCGCCATCCCCGGTCGTGGCCTCGGCGGCCCGGCCGCAGCCGGGGCAGGAGAGCGCGCCGTTGAGGTGGCGTCGGCAGGGGGTGCAGTAACTCATGGGATCTTTTCCGTAGGCGCGGCATGACCGGGATCCCGGCGGTGACTGCCATGCCGCCCACAGGCCGGACCGGATCGGATCGGGATGCGAGCGTACGCAGACCGGACCGCTTTGCGACACCCGGCCGACGCGAGACTTCTGCGGGGGTCGGGTGTCGTTCGTGTGAGGGCGTGTCCGGCCGAGCGCACTGCGTGGGAGCGCCCGGGCGCATTGCGTGGGAGCGCCCCCGCCCCCGGTCGGTGCGGCGCGGTCCACGACCATGGGGGTGTGGCCGACGATCTTGCTGACACCGGTGCCCTGCTAGGGTCCGGACCCGTGACGGACAGGGTGCAGAAGCAGTACGAGGCGATGCGTGGGCACTTCCAGCGGGCCGCCGGGCAGCACGGATTCACGCTCGACCCCGCCCAGGAACTCCCGGTCGAACGACTCAGCCGACTGGCCGGCGAACTGGCCCACCCGGCCTGGCGGCTGCGCCGCAGTCCGCGGCACCTCTACCTCTGGGGCCCGGTCGGCCGCGGCAAGAGCTGGCTGGTGAACACCTTCCTCGACGGGCTGGCGACCCCGCGCAAGCGGCGGCTGCACTTCCACGACTTCTTCCGCCGGCTGCACGAGGGCGTGGCCCTCGGCACGGAGAACCGGCCCGCGGACGGCGCGGCGGTGGACCGGGCCGTCGACGAGCTCCTCGGCGACTGCCGGATCCTCGTCTTCGACGAGTTCCACGCCCACGACGCGGGTGACGCGATGCTGGTCGCCCGTCTCCTCCGCACCCTGCTGGAGCGGCGGATCACGCTCGTCACCACCTCCAACTACCCGCCCGCCGGCCTGATGCCCGACCCGCTGTACCACCACCTCTTCGAGCCGACGATCAGGCTGATCGAGGAGCGGATGGACGTGCTGGACGTCTCCGGACCCGTCGACTTCCGACAGCGGCCCCGGGCGGACGGCGGCCACGGCTTCGCCCTCGGCGCCCGTCTCCACCCCGGTGACGAGACGTCGGCCGGCCTCACCCCGCCCCGGCCCGAGGAAGCGGGTCCGGTCGCCGCCCACCACCGTGAGCTGCCGGCCCGGGCGGTTCGCGACGACCACGTGTGGTTCGGCTTCGGGGACCTGTGCGAGGGCCTCACCGCCGTCGCCGACTACCTCGCGCTCGCCGACCGCTTCCCCACCGTCGTCCTCGACGACGTCATCCCGCTCACCGAGGCGTCCCCCGACGGCCGTCGGCGCTTCGCCAACCTGGTCGACGTCTGCTGCGACCGCGACGTCCGCCTGGTCCTGATCGGAGCCGACCCGCTCGCCGGCCTCCCCACGGACTCCACCCTCATGCGCGACCTCGACCGCACCGCCAGCCGCCTCGCCCTCCTCCGCGATCCGGCTCGGGAAGCCGCCCGCTGAGCAACCTCGGGCCACGCTGGAGCCGAGGCGTGAGCGTCGCGTTCGCGCAGAAAGATCGGCTACCGCTCGTGCAGCCAGATCCGCAAGGGGCCCAGCGGCTCGAAGCCGTGGCGGAGGGCTGCCGCCAGGTCGTCGCCGTGCTCGTAGCCGACCACCGGCAGGGTGGGGAACAACCGGGTCATTGCGTCCAGGACGAATGGCCAGGCCGCGTCGGGGCCGCCGTTCGGTGCGAAGACGTTGGAGACTCCGACCACCTCGTCGCTGCGGCTCGCCACCGCTCCGGCGACCACCCGGCCGTCGGTGGAACGGGCGGCGAGCACCGAGGTGGCGGGGTCGTCCAGCAGCTCGGGGCGGAAGAGGTCCGCGTCGCCGCCCCCGCCGTCCCACGCGAGTGCCCAGGCGCGCAACGCGTCAGGGGAGGCCACCACGTCCCAGGCGAGGCCCGGGGCCACGGCGGGCGCGCCGGCCGGGCGGTGGATCCACTGCGCCTCGAACAGGACCCGGAAGCCGGCCGCCGTCAGATCGAGGTCGGCGAAGCTGTCCTTGACGGAGGCGCCGGGTGCGGCGGTGTCGATCCGCGACACCAGCGCGGCCTCGTCGGCGCCCGGCGCCAGCGTCACCGCGTCCGGGTAGTAGACCGGCGTGCGGGACGGCGCGGACCAGGCGTGCGGGCCGAACTCGCCCGCCACGCCGTGGGATCGGCCCATCGCCGCGCACCACTCGGCGTTGTTGCGGGCGGCGGCCCGGACCAGGAAGTGTTCGGGAGTCGTCACGACTGCGGATCATGACGACTCCCCGCCCGGTCCGTCCAACGGTTTTCCGGCATGCCGACCCGGGGCGGGCCGCGCGTCCCCTGCTCGGTCCCTTCGAGACGGCGGCGCGCGACAGGGCTACTCGGCTATTCCCCGTGTGAGCAACACGACGGTGACGAAGGCGCGGTAGAGGCGGACGGGGTCGTCATCGGTGATGTGCACGGTGAGGTCGTCGGCGCGGATCACGCCGGTGATCCAGGTCGCCATCTCGGCGAGGTCGGCGTTGCGGAAGCGGACGGTGAGGGTGGCGGGCAGGGCGATCGCGGGCGGTGCGGCGTCCCCGAGGTTCCGTACGGCGGTGTTGGCGCCGTCCCGGATCAACTCCCGCGCCTGCTCCGGGTGCAGGCTGTCGGCGGCGAACCGGGAGACCGACGTCTTGACGACGACCGCCTCGACGGCGGGGCAGAACGGTTCGAACTGCCCGGCGGTGACGTCGTCGCCGGTGATCAGCACGACCGGCACCCGGTGCCCGAGCGCGACCAGCGCGTTGATGCCCGCCTCCCCGGCCGCGAGGCCGTTCAGCCGCACTTCGGCGATCGCGCGCGGGTTGTACGTGTGGGACAGCGCGGACGCCGCGCCGGACATCGAGCCGTGGTAGGAGACGAAGAAGACCGCGTCGAACGACGGGTCGAGACCCTGCATCATGTAGAGGGGCTTGTGCCGGCCCGACAGGTAGCGGGCGCGGCGCGCGAGGCGGTCCGGCCGGAGGTTGGACATCGCGGAGTGCGAGTCGTTGACCAGGAACTCGGTGGCTCCCGCGGCGGCGGCGCCCTCGATCGCCGCGTTGACCTCCTGTTCGAGCAACTCCCGGTAGTAGCCGTACTGGGAGCCCGTCGGCCGGCACTGCTCCCAGTCGACGATCCCCGCGGTGCCTTCCATGTCGGACGAGATGAAGATCTTCACCGGTGTTCTCCTCAAGGGCCGTGGCCACGCGGACGAGTCGGACCGCCGGACATCATCGCGTCCGGCGGGCGAACCCGAAAGGCGGCCCGGCGCCGCTACGCGGTGTCCGGCTACCCGTCCGAAGGCGAGACGTCCCGGTACGGGGCGCGGGGCTGGGGGACGCCGTGCTGTTCGGAGACGTCGATCCGCGGGGCGGCGGTGGCCGACGTACCGGGGGCGGGGTGCCAGACGCCGGTGAGGTCCACCCAGCTGTCGGTGGCCGGGGTCGGGCCGTCGGCGTGCACCAGGACGCGCAGGCGGCGGGCGTCCGCCGCGCAGCAGCTGACGACCAGCCGGTTGAGGTACCACTCGCCCGGCTGCGCGCCGGGGGCGACGAAGCCGGTGAGCCGGACCTTGCGGTGCTCCAGGCTCCGCTGCGGGTCGTGGCTGCGGCCGATGAACTCGGTGAGCGACATCGGGGTGACCACGTCCGTCCACGTGTCACCGGTGGCTCCGGGCGTTCCGGCGGGCACGGGTGTGGCCAGCTGGGCGTAGCCGGCCTGGTCGACGACGGCGTCCGTGCCGTCGCGGGAGGCGCTGAACGAGCCCAGTGGGGGAGGGGCGAGGCAGAGCAGCAGGAGGGCGGGGACGGTCAGCAGCCACGCCACCCGCGGGCCGTGGTCGTGTCCGTGCCCGTGCCCGGAGTCGTGCCCTTCGTACGTGGCGGGCCGGTGCCAGACGGCGTTGCCCTCGGCGTCCCGGCCGAAGCGCAGGACGGGTTCCCGGTGCCGCTCGGCCAGCCGGCGTGCGACGCCCGCGATGCCCAGTCCGACCAGGACGAGTCCCGAGCCGATGAGCGGAAGGCGCAGGCCCTCCTTGACGTACTGGAGGAACACGTCCCCGGCGAGGGTGATCCGCAGCAGTGCCGCGCCCACGAGCACGACGAGCAGGGACGGGGCGAGGCCCCGGAGCGTGGCCTTCACAGCGCGAGCCCTCCGATCACGATGCTGGTGCCGACGGCCACGACGAAGGTCGCGGAGGAGAAGCGGGCGGCGAACGCGCGGCCGAAGGCGCCGGACTGGAGCGCGACGAGTTTGAGGTCGACCATCGGGCCGACGACCATGAAGGCGAGCCTGGCGATCGGTGAGAAGCCGGTCAGCGAGGCGGCGACGAAGGCGTCCGCTTCGGAGCAGACCGCCAGCACCACGGCGAGGAACGCCAGGACCGGGACGCCCAGCCAGGGTTCGTCGGCGAAGACGCGCAGCACCGACGGCGGGACGAGGACGTTGAAGGTGGCGGCGGCCGCGGCGCCGACCACCAGGAAGCCGCCGGCCTGGAGGAAGTCGTGCTGGAAGCCGCGCCGGAACTCCTCCAGCGGGTTGCGCGAGCCGTCGCCGTCACCGGCCGGGCCCTTCGGGAGCCGTAGCCATTCCGGCCGGCCGAACGCCACCCAGAGCCAGCCCATCACGACCGCCGTCAGGAGCGAGGCGGCCAGGCGCGCCAGCACCATCTCCGGCATTCCGGGGAAGGCGATCGCGGTGGCGACGAGCACCACCGGGTTGATGGCCGGCGCGGAGAGCAGGAACGCCAGGGCCGCCGCCGGGGCGACTCCCCGTCTCATCAGGCTTCCGGCCACCGGGACGGACGCGCACTCGCACCCCGGCAGGACGGCGCCGGCGACCCCGGCCACCGGTACGGCCAGGGCGGGGTTGCGCGGCAGCACCCGGGTGAAGACCCGCTCGGGGACGAACGCCCCGAGCGCCGCCGAGACCACGGTGCCGAGCACCAGGAACGGCACGCCCTGCACCACGATGGCGACCATGACGGTCCGCCAGGTCCGCACGACGCCCGCGTCCCACGCCGGCACCAGGACGACGGTGGCCACCGCTGCCGCCAGTACCCCGAACGGCAGCGCGGGCCTCCGGCGGGGCGGGGTGACCGCCGGTTCCGCCGGGAGGTGCCGGGCGCTGCCGAGACTCGTCTCCACCAAGGTGACCGCCCCTCAGCCCGCTCGCCGCCGATGGACGGCGAGAACTGTCTGCTCACCGTCAAGTGGGGAGCGGGGATAGAGTAGCGTTGATAATCATCTTCATCTAGAGGTCCCGGTGGGCCGGTCGCGCGGAAAGCCTGGGAGCGGAGGGCCTGGGAGTGGCGGGTCGTCCGCGCGGCCGGTGGCGGCCGCGGATGGTCAGCCGGCCGCGAGGCAGGTGGCGCAGGTGCCGGTGAGTTCGACGGTGTGCCGCACGTCCGCGAAGCCCGATGTCCGGGCGACGTGGTCGGCCCACGCCTCGACGGCGGCGGACTCGACGGACCGGCTCAGGCCGCACGCGCGGCAGACGAGGTAGTGCCGGTGGGCGGTGCCCGGCCGGTGGCGGAACAGCCGTTCGCCGTTGGTGTCGCGGATGACGTCGGCGCGGCCGACGGCGGCGAGCGCGGTGAGGGTGCGGTAGACGGTGCTCAGGCCCACCCGGGATCCGGCGGCGAGCAGTCCGGCGTGCAGGAGCTGGGCGCTGACGAAGTCCTCGCACGTGGCGAGGGCGCGCAGCACCTCGGCGCGCTGCGGGGTGAGGCGGCCGAACCCGCCGTCGTCCCGGGTCTGTTCGCGCGTGGTCCGGCGGCGGGCGGCGGCTCGGCGGAAGGCCTCCGTCAGCGCGGTGTTCTCCGTCTCGGCTATCGGCGTCTCGGTGATCGGCGTCGAGGTCATCGGCTCACCCTCCGTGCTCACGGCCCGGTTCGGGCGGTTGCCGGACCGGCGGTCCGGGCCGGGCGGACCAGGAAGGTGGCGGCGTACACGGCGGTGGCGACGGCCATGATCGCGAAGCTCGGCGGCAGTTTCGGCGCCGCCGCGCTGAGCAGCAGGCCGCCCCACATGTCGGCGACGGCGAGCGCGGCCGACAGCGCGAGTGCGCGGAACGGGCGGTCGGTGAGCCGGATCGCCGCGCCTGCCGGGGCGGCGAGCAGCCCGAGCAGGAGGAGCGATCCGACGGCCTGGGTCGCTTCGCCGGCGCACGTGCCGGCCAGTGCGAGGAACGCGAATCCCAGCAGCCGGACGGGCACGCCGCGGGCGGCGGCCACGGCCTCGTCCAGGGTGGCGAACAGCAGCGGCCGGGCGATCAGCAGTACGGTCAGGCACACCGCGCCCGCGATGGCGACCGCGACGGCGGTCTGGTTCCCGTGCAGGCCGAAGATCGAGCCGAACAGGACGCTGGTGCCGGCGCCGCCCCGGGCGCCGCTGCGCGAGGTCGTGTAGATGGTGAGGAAGAAGGCGCCCAGGCCGAGGATCCAGGCGAAGACGCTGCCGATCACCACGTCGTCCGCGCGCCCGTGCCGGCCCAGGCCGCCGATCAGCAGGCCGACGCCGATGGTCGCGGCGAACAGCCCGAGGCGCAGGTCGTAGCCGCCGGCCAGGGCGGCCATCGCGCCGGTGAACGCGACGTGGCTGAGCGCGTCACCGGTGAAGATCTGGGCGCGCAGCACCAGGAAGTAGCCCACCAGGCCGCAGGCGAGCGCGATGAACGTCCCGGCGAGCAGGGCGTGCTGGAAGAACGCCTGGGTGACGACGGACGTCATGCGGCACCTCCGGTCGCGAGTGGTGTCCGCGCGCGGCGGCCGACGGCCTCGCGGGTGTGGCGGACCAGGTGGGCGAGGACGAAGGCGGCGAACGCGAAGCCCGTCACGAAGAAGCCCAGCGGGTACGGCTGGTAGTACGCCGCGATCAGTCCGGCCCAGCAGGCGGCCAGGCCCAGGAGCACCGACAGCACCAGGCCGAGCCCCGGCCGGGCGGTGAGCTGCTGGGCGGTCGCGGCGGGGATCACCATGAGTGCGAACACCAGCAGCGTGCCGGTGATCTGGCTCGCCTCGGCCGTGGCCGCGCCCAGCAGGACCAGGAACAGCGTGCCCAGCAGCCGCACCGGCACGCCCCGGCCGGCCGCCACCTCCGGATCCACCGAGGCGAACAGCAGCGGGCGTCCGATCACCGCGAGCACGGCGAGCACCACCGCGCCGATCACCGCGAGGGTCACCACCTGCCCGGTGGTGATGCCCAGGAAGTCGCCGAACAGCAGCGCCATCGGCCCTTCCAGCAGGCCCTTGTACAGGCTGATGAAGAGGAAGCCGCAGGCCAGCGCGAACGCCTGGACCGTCCCGGTGACGGCGGACTCCTCCGCCCCGCCCTCCCGGCCCCCGCGCTGCAGCGCCGCGATCACCAGGGCCGTGGCGGTGCAGAACCCGAGGTAGCCGAGCGAGGTGGAGAAGCCGGCCAGGACGGCCAGCGAGGCGCCGGGGAACGCCGCGACGGACAGCGTGTGCGCGGCGAAGGTCTGCCGGCGCAGGACCACGAACCAGCCCACCACGGCGCACACGACGGCCACGATCAGTCCGGCCCGGAAGGCGTTCACCATGGACAGGTAGGACCACATGTCCTGGAAGTCGGCGACCAGGTTCCAGGAGAAGCGTGGTGACCACGCATCAGTCGCGAGCGGCATCGGCGTCCCCCTTCCCGTGCCGGTCGGTGTGGAGCGCCGGCGCCTCCGGCTGCCCGACCACGACCAGGCGGCCGTCGCTCGTGCGCAGCACCTCGACGGGCGTGCCGTACAGCCGGGTGAGCGTCTCGGAGGTGATCACCTCGGCGGGCCTGCCCGCGACGGCGCCGCCCTCGGCGATGTACACCACCCGGTCCAGGTGGTGGAGGATCGGGTTGACGTCATGGGCGACCATCACCACCGACACCCCCTCCTCGTGACAGATCCGGCCCAACAGCCCGGCGATCGCACCTTGGTTGGGCAGGTCCAGGCTGTCCAGCGGCTCGTCCAGCAGCAGCACGCGCGGGCGCCGCACCAGCGCCTGGGCGATCAGCAGCCGCTGCTGCTCGCCGCCCGAGCACTGCCCGATCGGCCGGTGCGCGTACCTGCCCGCGCCGACCAGCTCGACGGCCTGCTCGACCCTTTCCCGGGCGGCCCGGCGCTTGGCCCGGCCCAGGCCCGGGACGGGGATCCCCCACTGATCCCCGTCCAGGCCCAGCCGCACCACGTCCACCCCGCGGATGCGCACGCCCGCGTCGAAGGTGCGGCGCTGCGGCAGGTACCCGACGGCCGCGTTGCGCTCGCCGGGCGCGCCGCCGAGGACGCGCACCTCGCCGGCCGCCGCCGGGAGGACTCCCAGCAGGACCTTGACGAGGGTGGACTTGCCGACCCCGTTGGGGCCGAGGACGGCGGTGAACTCCCCGGCCCCGACGGTCAGGTCGACCCCCGACCAGAGGGTCCGCCCGCCCACGCGCACGGCCGCGCCGCGCAGCGACAGCACCGGCTCCCCGGCGGGAGCGGTGTGCCCGATGTCCGTACGGACCTTCTCGATCGGATGGATGCTCATGTGCCCGTCTCCCTCCGCTTGTTCACTTGCCCGGCTCGTTCCGCCCGCTCACTTGCCCGTGGCCGCCTTCAGCGCGTCGGCGATGCCCTGCAACTGCTGGGTCTGCCAGTCCTGGAAGGTGGCGTCGGCCGGGGCCAGGGTCTCGGTGACCTGGGCGACCGGGATGCCCTGCGCCTTGGCGGCGTTGACCTGCGCCACGACGTCGGGGTTGGAGTTCTGGGAGTTGTAGACGTAGATCTTGATCTGCTTGCCGGAGATCTGGCGGTCGATGGCGGCCTTGTCGGCGGCGGTCGGGTCGGTGCCCTCGCTCTCCGCGTCGAGGAACGTCTCCGGGGTGAGCATCTTCAGGCCGACGCTCTCGGCGAGCGGGGTGACGATCGACTCGGAGGCGCCGATCGGGGTGTCCGCGTACTTCGCCTTGATGTCGGCTTCCAGCTGGTTGTACGTGGCCAGCGTCCGGGTGGTGAAGGTCTGCTTCTGCTGGTCGAAGTAGGCCGCGTCGGCCGGGTCCGCCTTCTCGTAGTCGGCGGTGATCCGGTCGATCACCTTGTACACGCTGTCGTGCGAGTACCACTGATGGGGGTTGTCGCCCTCCTTCTTCCCCACCAGGTCACCGACCTTCAGCGTCATCCGGTTCGGCCCCGGGTTCGCGGAGAGCAGCTTGTCGGACCACGCGTCGTAGCCGATCCCGTTGGCGATCACGTAGTCCGCGCCCGCGACGGTGCGGCCGTCGGCGGCGGTGGGCTCGTAGGAGTGCGGGTCGGTGTCCGGGTTGGTGATGATGCTCGTCACCTTGACGTGGTCCCCGCCGAGTTGGGCGGCGATGGAGCCCCAGAAGTTCTCCGCGGCGGCGACCTGGATCACCTTCGAGCCGCCGCCGGCGCTGCTCGACCCTGCGGACGCCGAGCCCGCGGTCCTCGCCGACGAACTGGTGGAGCACGCGCTGGTGGCGGCGAGGGCGGCGACGGCGGTGGCGCCGAGGACGACTCTGAGGGGGCGGGGACGGGCCTTGCTGGACGGGGCGGCACGCATGGGGACTTGCTCCTTCGAACCCGCTGGCTCCGCCGGTGGGCGGGGTCCAGCTCCGGTGGACACCTCCACGTTAGATGGAAACGATTTTCACAACCAGGGGCTTGTAGTTTGAGATGGAAATCATTGCCAAGTCTTGGCGTTGGGGCGGTGAGGGTCTGGCCGGCCACCGGCTGCTCGGACCGCGCTGTGGATGGGGGAGCATGGTGTCCGAACCACCGCCATGAGAACCGCTGCCCTGGTCCGTGCCGCTCCGCGAAAGCCGGATGCACGTTCCCTCCTAGAACGGAAGACCGTCCCGTGACCGATGCCGCCGTCCTCACCGAGCAGATCCGGGCCCGCCTCGCCGGGTACGAGCGGCGGTTCGGCGCGCGGTTCGAGCAGTACTTCCGGGACCTGGCCGCCGACTTCGACGCCCCGACGTCCAGCCGGTTCACCCCGGAGTGCCTCGGCCTCCTGCGGGACCTGTCACTGCGCGGCGGCAAGCGGATGCGGGTGGCCCTCCTCTTCGAAGCCGCCCGCCTGGTGACCGCAGACTCCGTGGAGGGGCTCGATGACGCCGCGCTGAGCATCGAACTGCTCCAGGCCCACGGGCTGATCCACGACGACATCATCGACGACAGCCCCACCCGCCGGGGCGGTCCCTCCACCTACTACGCCTACCGCGCCCGGTTCCCCGACCGGCCGCAGGCCGCGCTCGGGCTCGCCCTCCTCGCCGGCGACCTCGCCCTCGCCCTGTCCCTCCGGGTCCTCCTCGACTCCCGGGCCCCGCTCCCGGTGCGGCAGGCCATGGTGGAGGTGCAGACGCGAGCGGCGTCGGCCACGTTCGCCGGCCAGATCGCCGACCTGGAACGGGACTTCACCGCGGACCCGGCCGAGGACCTGCTGCACGACGTGGCCGAGTACAAGACCGCCCGCTACTCCGTCCTCGCGCCGCTCCAGCTGGGACTGCTCGCCGCCGGCGCCGAACCGGGCCGCCACGACGAGGAACTGCGGCGCTACGCCCGGCTGGTGGGGATCTGCGGGCAGATGCGCGACGACTACCTCGACCTCTTCGGCGACGCGGCCGCCATGGGCAAGCCCACCGGCGCGGACATCCGGGAAGGGCGCCGCAACTACACCGTCCGCGCCCTCCTGGCGGTGGCGACCGGCTCCGAACGGGCCCTGGTGGAGTCCGCACTCGGCGACGGAGACTGCACCGAGGAGGCCATTACCGCCATCCGGGACATCGCCGAGCGCCACGGCGTCCCCGGGAAGATGACGGCGGACATGCGGCGCCGCGCACGCGAGGCCGCCACCGAGGCCGCCGGGTGGCGTCCGCGGTGGCGGGAGGAGGCCGTCGCGTTCTTCGAGTACCTGCCGGGGTGGAGCGTCGAGCGCACCAAGTGAGCCGCGGCCGGCGCCTGGATCAGGCCGCCGTGGGCGGGAGTTGGCCGGCCGGCTCGGCGTGGAGGCGGTAGTGGCCGTTCTCGCGGCGGACGGTGCCGCCCGTGGGGTGCGGGAAGTGCGTGCCCAGGAGCAGGGCGTCGGTGTCGGCGAGGGCTTCGAGCATCCCGGCGCGGGTGCGGATCGCCTGGGCGGAGTCGATGTCGACGCAGCTGTGCACATGGGGGTGCGAGAGCTGGACGGGGTGGTGGATGCTGTCGCCGGTGATCAGGGCGCGGCGGTCGGCTCCGCGCAGTTCCACGGCGACCTGGCCCGGGGTGTGGCCGGGGGCCGGGACCAGGCGGACGCCGGGGGCCACTTCGCGGCCCTGCTCGGGGACGTCGACGGGGTGGTACAGCCCGGCGTCGTGGACGGGGTGCACGGAGTCGCGGAACATCTGGGCGCGGGCCTCGTCCAGCTCGGTGGCGGCCCAGTGGTCCCATTCGGTGCGGCTGGTGAGGTAGCGGGCGTTGGGGAAGGTGGGGACCCAGTCCTCGCCGTCGAGGCGGGTGTTCCAGCCGACGTGGTCGGTGTGCAGGTGGGTGGTGATCACGAGGTCGACGCTCTCGGGCGGGAAGCCGGCGGCCGTCAGGCGGTCCAGGAAGTCGGTGTCGAGGCCGTTCCAGGCCGGGTTGGCGCGGGTCTTGCCGTTGCCGATGCCGGTGTCCACGACGATCCGCAGTCCGCCGGCCTCCAGCGCGAAGCCGTGGCTCGCCAGGCGGGGGACGTCGGCGTCGGCGAAGTCGGGGCGCAGCCACTGCGCTTCGTCCAGCACCTCCTTGGTGGCGGCGGGCAGCAGCCAGGGGCCGGTCTGGCGGGGCAGTTCGATCTCGTCGACGCGGCGGACGGTGATGTCGCCGAGGTTCCAGCCGGTGTTCATCGGGGGGTCCTTCCGGAGGGGTGCGGGGCCGGGCGGTGCTGCCGCGCGGCGTGGGTGAGGCCGGTGGCGGCCAGCAGGACGACGGTCGCGGCGTAGACGGCGACGGCGGTCTGAAGGCCGTAGAGGTTGGTGAGCAGTCCGGCGAGGACGGCGGGGATGCTCATGGCGAGGTAGCTGAGGACGTAGTAGGCGGCGAGGGTGCCGGCGCGTTCGTCGGGGGCGGCCGGGGGGAGCAGCAGGCGCAGGGCTCCCTGGGTGACGGCGCCGAAGCCCGCGCCGGCGAGGGCGGTGCCCGCGAACAGGGCGGTCAGGCTGTGCAGTTGGGGGCTGCTCAGGGTGAGCAGGGCGCCCGGGATCAGGAGCGCGGTGCCGGCCAGGTTGACGGTGCGGGCGGGCAGCGCCCGGGCGGCGTGGGCGGCGAGGCCCGCTGCGGCCGTCATGGTGAAGAAGACCAGGCCGCCGGTGGCGCGGGTGGCGTGCGGGGCGATGAGGCGGGCGAGCGAGGGGCCGAGGGAGGAGTAGAAGCCGCCCAGGGCCCACGCGGCGACGATGCCGGGCGCGGCGAGGGCGAAGGCCGGGCGGGAGGCGGGGGAGACGGTGACCGCGGGGCGCAGGGAGCGCCAGGCGCCGGGGTGGGGGCGGGCGGTTTCGGGGGTGAGCAGGACGGCGGCGGCCTGGGCGGTGAACAGGACGAGCAGCAGCAGGTAGACCGTCCGGGTCGGGGCGGGGACGTATTGCACGAGGGCTGTCGCGGCCAGGACGCCGGCCGCCATGCCGGCCACGGGGGTGATGCCGTTGGCGGCCGTGGCCCGGCCGGGGCGGTCGGGGTCCTCGAAGTCGAGCAGGGCGGCTCCGGCGGCGCTGGTGGCCACGCCGGTGGCCAGGCCCTGCAGGATCCGGGCGGCGATGAGCGCCGGTATGCCCTGGGCGGTGGCGAAGAGGGCCATGGTGACGGCTTCGGCGACCAGCGCCCCGGCGAGGACCGGACGGCGGCCGAGGTGGTCCGAGAGCGTTCCCGCGGTCAGGAGCGCCACCAGCAGGGCGAGTGCGTAGGTGCTGAAGACGACGGTGAGCGTCATGGCCGAGAAGTGCCAGGCGGCCTGGTAGAGCGCGTAGACGGGGGTCGGCGCGCTGGAGGCGGCCAGCAGGCCGACCAGGACCGAGGCGTGGAGCGGGAAGGCGACGTGGCGACCCAGGACGGGAAGGCGAGGGGGACGGGACAGTAAGGCGATGACGCTGGACATGGAAGCACCTCTGAGCCTTAAGGCGAATGCTTTGCGTTAAGCACTCTAGGCTCACAGTCCCTCAAACGCAAACCCTTAGCTTTTACGTGAGGGCGGGCGGCGGCGCGATCCGGCCCAGCGCCGTCGCCACCAGGTGGTCCGTGTAGGCGGCCGACAGGTCCGAGGGGCGGAACAGGATCCGGTACATCAGGGGAGCGACGACGGCGTCCAGCAGGCCCTCCAGGTCGGGCACGGCCTCCCCGCGCCCGGCCGCGCGCACCCCGACCGCCTTCAGCTGCTCGGCGGCGTAGTCGGAGCAGCGCGCCGCGTTGC
Organism: Kitasatospora sp. NPDC057936; assembly: GCF_042887525.1. Taxonomy (NCBI): domain Bacteria; kingdom Bacillati; phylum Actinomycetota; class Actinomycetes; order Kitasatosporales; family Streptomycetaceae; genus Kitasatospora; species Kitasatospora sp. NPDC057936. The sequence continues at coordinate 52,874 of NZ_JBHVPD010000035.1, read as the reverse complement.
CGTGCCCGGGATCGCCCAGCAGCGCGTCGCGGATGTACGCGAGGCCCGCCGTCGAGGACATCTCCTCGGCGAACTGCGCCGTCCACGCCTCCAGGTCCGCCCGCAGGCTCCCGTGGTCGGCCGGCGGGGCGTCGGGGCGCAGCCGCTCCACGGCCACGTCCGACAGGAGTTCCCGCAGGTCCCCCCAGCGGCGGTAGACGGTGGACGGCGTGACGCCCGCGCGGGCGGCGATCAGGGGCACGGTGAGGGCGTCCCGGCCCAGTTCCGCTTCGAGATCGCGGACGGCCTGGTGGACGGACTGCTGGACGCGGGCGCTGCGCCCGCCGGGGCGTGTGGTCGGTCGGGCACTCATGCGGTCCAGACTAACGCGAAGGAGTTGCGTCTGGTTGGATGGGCGGCTGAAACCGGAGGGAAGGGGAGCCGCCGTGGTGTCCGTGGGGGAGAGGCTCAGCAGCGCGCGCGTCCGGGCGTTCATAGGCCGGGACGAGCAACTGGAGCGCTTCGGCGACGCTCTGGCCGGGCGGCCGCAGGCGCCGTTCGCCTTCTACGTGGTCGGACCGGGCGGCATCGGGAAGTCGACGTTGCTGCGGCGCCTGGCGGACGACGCCCGCGCGGAGGGACGGCCGCTCGTCGAGCTCGACGGCCGCTTCGTCAGCCGGGACCCGGCCGACTTCGAGCGTGCGGCCGCCGCGTTCCTGGACGTCCCCGGCACGGTGCTGTTCGTGGACTCCTTCGAGCACTGCCAGTGGCTGGAGAGCTGGCTGTGGCACCACTTCCTGCCGCGCGCCGCGGACGACGCCCTGGTCGTGCTGGCCGGCCGGCTCGCGCCGCAGCCGCAGTGGGCCGCCGACCCCGCCTGGTCCGGGCTCCTGCACGTGACCGAGCTGGAGCCGTTCTCTGAGGAGCAGGCCCGCGGCCTGCTCGTGGCGGCGCGGATCCGCCCGGAACTGCGGGACCGCGTGCTGCGCTTCGCCGGGGGCAACCCGCTGGCGCTGTCCCTCGCGGCGGCCGCGGGATCGGCGGGCTGCGGCCGGGAGGAGATCTGGGCCCCCTCGGCGGACGTCCTGCGCACCCTGCTGACCGGCCTGATCGGCGAGGTGCCCACCGCCGCCCACCGGCGCGCCCTGGAGGTGGCGGCCCAGGCCTTCTCGACCTCGGAGGAGCTCCTCACCGCGGTGCTGCCCGAGGAGGACGCCCACGTCCTCTTCTCCTGGCTGAGGGACCTGCCGTTCATGGAGTCCACGCACCAGGGGCTCCATCCCCACGACGCCGCACGCGAGACGCTGGCCGCCGACCTGCGCTGGCGGGCGCCCAACGCCTTCGCGACGATGCGCCGGCGCCTCGCGGACGAGTACCTGCGGATCCTGCGCGAGGAACCCGAGGAGCGGGCGTGGACCGTCACCGACGAGCTCTTCTACCTCTTCCGGGAGGGCAAGGCCCTGGCACGGCTGCGGACCTGGGACCGCGAGGACGAGGTGCACGACCGCCCGCTGCACCCGGAGGACCTGGCCGTCGTGCTGCGCATGGCGGAGGAGGCCGAGGGCACCGCCTCCGCCGACCTGGTCCGCTACTGGGCGCAGCGCCAGCCGGAGGCCTTCAGCGTCTACCGCCTGGTCGGCACGGGCCGCGTCGCGGCGTTCACGGCCCGGCTCGCCCTGCCCGCCCCGCCCGACCCCGAGGACCTGGCCACCGATCCCGTCGTCGCCGCGGCGTGGGCGCACACCGAGACCGCCGTGCCGGTGCGCCCGGGCGAGCACATCGGGATCAGCCGCTTCACGGTCTACCCGGAGCGCTACCAGGTCCCGTCGCGCGTCATCGACCTGAGCAGTTCCCGCGCCCAGGCGGAGTCCGCCCGCGCCCGCGGCCGTGCGTACGGCTTCGCCGTCTGGCGGGACGCCGAGACGTGGGCCGAGCGCGTCAAGGGGACCCTCGCCGACACCGGTGCGCGGCCGCGCGTCGGTGAGCACACCTACGGGGTGTTCGGCGTCGACTGGCGCCAGGTGCCCGTGGAGGCCTGGCTCCAGCGCTTCATCACGGCCACCGACGAGCCCGTCTCGTCGGGACCGTCGCCCGTCTCGCGCTCCGCGTTCGACCAGGCCGTGCGCGAGGCGCTGACGCACTGGCGCGACCCGGGCGCCTTCGCCGCCTGCGCGCTGATGCGGGCCCGTCTCGCGGCCGACCTCGCCGATCCCGTCGCGGAGTTGCGCGCGCTGCTGCGCCGGTCCGTCGACGACCTCGCGCGGGACCCGCGCGGCGTGCGGGCCCGGGACGCCCTGACGGCGGGCTACTTCTCCGGCGCGCCCACCCAGGAGGCCGCCGCCCGCCGCCTCGGCCTGCCCTTCGGCACCTACCGGCGCCACCTGCGCCAGGGCCTGGACCTGCTCGGCGAGGCCCTGTGGCAGCGGGAGTTGCACGGCCCGACGCCGTAGGGGTGGACACGCCCGGGCAGGAGTGGACAGCCACCGCCCCCGCCCGGCCTGGAGAGTGGACACCGCCGCGCCCGAGGCTGTGGATCCCCGGGGCGCCAGGACGCGCCCCGGCGATCCGCTACTCCGAGGAGCGACCATGAAGCCCCTGCTGTTCCCGAACGACGTGCAGTTCTGGTACGAGACCCTCCGCTCGTTCGGCCACATCGCCTACGGCGGTGCCGACTTCGGCGAGGTCGTGTCGACGAGCGCCCGCATCGTGGAGGGCGACTACGGCAGCTGGCACGACGAGTGGCTGGCCACCGCCGACCGGGTGGCCGGCGAGGCCGGGCGGGCGCTGGCGGCGGGCCACCGGGTCAGCGCCAGGGACGGGTTCCTGCGGGCGTCGAACTACTACCGCTCGGCCGAGTTCTTCCTGCACGGCAATCCGTGCGACCCCCGCCACGACCACGCCTACGACCGCAGCGTCGAGTGCTTCCACGCCGCGGCCGGGCTGTTCACCCCGCGCATCGAGCCGGTCCGCATCCCGTACGAGGGCACCACCCTGCCCGGCTACCTCTACCGGGCCGACGACTCCGGGGCGCCCGGGCCCACCGTGATCATGCACAACGGCTTCGACGGCACGGCCGAGGAGATGCACTACTTCGGCGCGATGGCCGGCGTCGAGCGCGGCTACACCGTGCTCGTCTTCGACGGACCGGGGCAGCCCGGGCCGCTCCACCACGACGGACTGGTCTTCCGCCCCGACTGGGAGAACGTCGTCGGCCCCGTGCTCGACTTCGCGCTGACCCTGCCGGAGGTCGACGGCGAGCGCGTCGCGCTGCTCGGCAACAGCATGGGCGGCCTGCTCGCCCCGAGGGCGGCGGCGTTCGAGCACCGGCTGGCCGCCGTGATCGCCCTCGACGGGGTCTACGACCTCGGCGAGGCCGTGACGAAGTCCGTGCCCGGCGACCGGGCCGTCGCCGAACGGCGGCTGCGCGCCCTCTCCGATCCCGAACTCGACTTCCGGTTCGGCCGGTTGATGGCCGACGACCCGGTGATGCGCTGGGCGCTGAACCACGGCATGTACGTGATGGGGGCCGACACCCCGCGCGCCTTCGGCGCCGCCTACCTCGACCACCACCTCCGCGACGGCATCGCCGAGCGGATCGCGTGCCCCACCCTGGTCTGCGAGGCCGCCGACGACCTGTTCTTCGCCGGGCAGGCCCGGCAGCTGTACGACCACCTCACCTGCCCGAAGACGCTGATCGAGTTCACCACGGAGGAGGGCGCCGACGCGCACTGCCAGGCGGGAGCCCAGCGGCTCGCCCTCGCGCGGATCTACGACTGGCTGGACGACACACTGCACCACCGGTCCGCGGCGGCGTCGTAGCGGCCTCAGGCCAGGAAGCCGCGCAGCAGCGCCGCCGTCGCGGCGAGGTGCTCCTCGGTGGCGCGGCGGGCGCCGTCGCCGTCGCCGTCGAGGATCGCCCGCACCATCGCCCGGTGCTGCTCGGCGGCGTGCTCGATGTTGCGGTCCAGCATGGGGATCGCGTTGAGCAGGTCGTTGAGCCGCATCCGGGCCTCGGCGATGGCCGCGGCGAGGGTGGGGGAGCCGGTGAGCTCGCCGATGGCGAGGTGGAAGCGCGAGTCCAGCTGGCGGTACTGCTCCGCCGGCGCCCCCTCCAGCTCCTCCAGCCGGCTCTCCAGGTGGGCCCGCTGCTCGGGGGAGAGGGGGCGCCGGGCGGCGGCCTCGGCGGCGCCGACCTCCAGGACCTGGCGGTAGGTCAGCGCGTCCTCCAGCGCGCCGCCGAGGTCACGGGCCGCGCGGCGCAGGTCGTCGACGTCCGGTTCGGGCATCCGGTAGGTGACGAAGGTGCCGCCGTAGCGGCCGCGGCGGGGTTCGACGCAGTCGGCCTGCTGGAGCGTGCGGAGCGCCTCGCGCAGGGTGTCGCGGCTGACGCCGAGCCGGGCGGCGAGGTCGCGTTCGGCGGGCAGCCGGTCGCCGGGGCCGAAGACGCCGAGCTTGATCGCCTGGAGCAGCCGTTCGACGGTCTCCTCGAAGGCGTTGCCGGTCCGCACCGGGCGGAAGATCGCCCCGGCCTGCCAGTCGAGCCGCGCCCGCTCACGTGTTTCGTCCACGTCCACGCCGGAATCGTACCTACGAACGGGATTCCTGTACTCGTTCCCGTCCCACTCTTGACGCGGCCCCCGTCCAGCCGGAACGATGCTGCTCACCCACCCAATGGACTGATTCCAGACCATTGAAGAGCCGTCCGACCGTCGAACCCGCCGGGGCGACCGCGCCACGCCGTCGTGGCCGCGCGCACCCCGGCACACCCTCAACCCCCAGGGGTGCCCATGACCGACGCACGCTCACCCGACCACCCTGGCCCCGCCGTGTTTCCGGTGGACTCCTCCCCCGTTTCCGCCGACGAACAACGCCTCCGCGAGCTGGGCTACACCCAGGAGCTGGCCCGCTCGATGTCGGGCTTCTCCAACTTCGCCGTCTCCTTCTCCATCGTCTCGATCCTCTCCGGCTGCCTCACCCTGTACGGGACGGGGATGAAGACCGGCGGCCCGGCCCTGATCATCTGGGGCTGGCCGGTGGTCGGCCTGCTGACCCTCTGCGTCGGCCTCGCGATGGCCGAGATCTGCTCCAGCTACCCGACGGCCGGCGGGCTCTACTACTGGTCCGCCAAGCTGAGTCGAACGAGCGGCCCGGCCTGGAGCTGGTTCACCGGCTGGTTCAACTTCCTCGGCCAGGTCGCGGTGACCGCCAGCGTCGACTACGGCGCCGCCTTCTTCACCAACGCGTTCCTCGACCTCCGCTTCGGCGTCGCGGCCACCCCCGCGCACACCATGGAGATCTTCGCGGTCATCCTGGTGGTGCACGGCCTGCTCAACACCTTCGGGGTGCGCCTGGTCGCCCTCCTCAACAGCGTGTCCGTGTGGTGGCACCTGGTCGGCGTCGCGATCATCGTCGGCGCGCTCGCGTTCCTCCCCGAGCGGCACGCCTCCGTGTCCTTCGTCCTCACCGAGTTCGTCAACCAGACCGGGTTCCACAACCAGTTCTACGTCGCGATGCTCGGCCTGCTGATGGCCCAGTACACCCTCACCGGCTACGACGCCTCCGCGCACATGACCGAGGAGACCCAGGACGCCGCCCGCTCCGGCCCGCGCGGCATCGTCAACGCCATCACCGTCTCCCTGGTCGCCGGCTGGATCCTGCTGCTCGGCATCACCTTCGCGATCCGCGACTACGACGGCGCGCTCAACAGCGACACCCAGGTCCCGCCCGCGCAGATCTTCATCGACGCGATCGGCTCCGGCGGCGCCCAGTTCCTGCTGCTCATCGTCATCGGCGCCCAGTTCTTCTGCGGCATGGCCTCCGTCACCGCCAACTCCCGCATGATCTACGCCTTCTCCCGCGACGGCGCGCTGCCCGGCTCCCGCCTGTGGCACCGCATCTCCCCACGCACCCAGACCCCGACCAATGCGGTCTGGCTGGCCACCGGCGGCGCCCTGCTGCTCGGACTGCCCGCGCTCTGGAACAACACCGCCTACACGGCCGTGACCTCGATCTCCGTCATCGGCCTCTACATCTCCTACGTCATCCCGGTGTACCTGCGGCTGCGCCAGGGCGAGGACTTCCCGCGCGGCCCCTGGCACCTGGGCCGCTGGAGCCGGCCGATAGGCGTCGTCGCCGTCGCCTGGACGGCGGTGATCACCGTCCTGTTCATGCTGCCCACCGCCAGTCCGATCGACGCCGAGAGCTTCAACTACACCCCCGTCGCCGTGGCCGTCGTGGTCGGCTTCGCCGGCCTCTGGTGGCTGGCCTCCGCCCGGCACTGGTTCACCGGGCCCCACGTCGGCGCCGCCCCGACCGCACCGTCCACGCCGTCCACGCCCGACGCCCCGGACACCGAACTGGAGACCCGATGACCACCCCCCGGCTCACCCTCGACGAGCTGCGCACCCGCGTCGCCGACGGGTCCGTCGACACCGTCGTGCTCGCCATGACCGACATGCAGGGGCGCCTCCAGGGCAAACGCGTCGCCGCCGAGTACTTCCTCGACGACGTCGTGCCCGGCGCCGCCGAGGGCTGCGGCTACCTGCTGGCCGTCGACGTCGACATGAACACCGTCGACGGGTACGAGATCTCCTCCTGGGAGAACGGCTACGGCGACCTGACGCTGCGCCCCGACCTCGCCACCCTGCGGTCCGTCCCCTGGCACCCCGCCACCGTCATGGTCCAGTGCGACGTCGTCCACCACGACGGCACCCCGGTCGCCGTCTCCCCGCGCCAGGTCCTCCAGCGCCAGCTGGACCGCCTGGCCGGCTACGGCTGGGAGGCCCAGGCCGCCACCGAGCTGGAGTTCATCGTCTTCCGGGACAGCTACGAACAGGCCTGGGACAAGGACTACACCCGGCTCACCCCGGCCAACCAGTACAACGTCGACTACTCCATCCTCGGCACCGGACGCATCGAACCCCTCCTGCGCCGCCTGCGCAACGGCATGGCCGGCGCCGGCCTCACCGTCGAGTCCGCCAAGGGCGAGTGCAACCTCGGCCAGCACGAGATCGCCTTCAAGTACGCCGACGCCCTCACCACCTGCGACAACCACGCCGTCTACAAGACCGGCGCCAAGGAGATCGCCGCCCAGGAGGGCTGCAGCCTCACGTTCATGGCGAAGTACGACGAACGCGAGGGCAACTCCTGCCACATCCACCTGAGCCTGCGCGACGAGCAGGGCGCCCCCGTGTTCGCCGGCGACCGCCCGCACGGCTTCTCCCGCACCATGGAGCACTTCCTCGCGGGCCAGCTCGCCTGCCTCGCCGACTTCGCCCTGCTGTTCGCCCCCACCGTCAACTCCTACAAGCGCTACGTCCCCGGCAGCTTCGCGCCCACCGCCATCGCCTGGGGCCGCGACAACCGCACCTGCGCCCTGCGCGTCGTCGGCCACGGCCCGTCGCTGCGCTTCGAGAACCGCGTCCCCGGCGGCGACGTCAACCCCTACCTCGCGGTCGCCGCCCTGATCGCCGCCGGACTGCACGGCGTCGAGCAACAGCTCGAACTCCAGCCGGAGTTCACCGGCAACGCGTACGCCTCCGACGCGCCCCGGGTGCCCGCCACCCTGCGCGACGCGGTCGACGCCTTCGAGCGCAGCGCCGTCGCCACCGAGGCCTTCGGCAAGGACGTCGTCCGGCACTACACCCACGCCGGGCGCACCGAACTCGCCTCCTACGAGCGGGCGGTGACCGACTGGGAGCGGCGCCGCGGATTCGAGCGGCTGTGACCCACGACGACCGCCGGCGACCCCTCATCGGCATCAGCAGCTACCAGGACGACGCCGCCTGGTCCGTCTGGAACCAGCGCGCCTCCCTCGTGCCCCAGACGTACGTCGACGCCGTCGTCCGTGCGGGCGGCACCCCGGTGCTCCTGCCGCCGCAGCCAGGCGGCGCCGGCCACCTGCTCGACGCCCTCGACGGACTCGTCCTCGCCGGCGGACCGGACGTCGACCCGGCCCGCTACGCGGCGACCCCCGACCCGCGCACCGGCCCGCCCCACCACGCCCGCGACGACTGGGAGAGCCGGCTCCTCGGCGCCGCCCTCGCCCGGGACCTGCCGCTGCTCGGCGTCTGCCGCGGCATGCAGTTGCTCAACGTCGAACTCGGCGGCACCCTCGTCCAGCACCTGCCCGACGACAGCCACCAGATCGTCCCCGCCCGCTTCGTCCGCCACCGCGTCGGCCTCGCGGACGGCAGCCGGCTCGCCGCCGTCCTCGGGCCCGCCACCGAGGTCTCCTGCTACCACCACCAGGCCGTCGACCGGCTCGGCAGCGGCCTTCAGGCCACCGCGCACAGTGCCGATGGCACAGTCGAGGCGCTCGAACTCACCGGCCACCGCTTCGCCCTGGGCGTCCAGTGGCACCCCGAGACCGACCCCGACGACCTGCGCCTGTTCCACGCGTTCATCACCGCCAGCCAGAGGGAGACCGCCCGATGACCGATCCTGACCTCTTCGAGGTCGTCAACCCCGCCACCGAGGAGGTGATCACCACCGTCGAACTGGCCGGCCTCGCCGAGACCGACGCCGCCGTCGCCCGCGCCCGCGCCGCCTTCGACACCTGGCGCCGGGTGGCCCCCGCCGACCGCGCCCGGCTGCTGCGCGCCTTCGCCGCCGCCGTCGACGCCGACCGCGAGCACCTCGCCGCCCTGGAGGTCGCCAACGCCGGCCACACCATCGGCAACGCGCACTGGGAGGCGGGCAACGCGCGGGACGTCATCGAGTACTACGCCGCCGCCCCCGAGCGCCTGTTCGGCCGGCAGATCCCCGTCGCCGGCGGCATCGACGTCACCTTCCAGGAGCCGATCGGCGTCGTCGGCGTCATCGTGCCCTGGAACTTCCCCATGCCGATCGCCGCCTGGGCCCTCGCCCCGGCGCTCGCCGCCGGCAACACCGTCATCGTCAAACCGGCCGAGCTCACCCCGCTCACCGCGCTGCGCCTCGGCGAACTCGCCCTGGCGGCCGGGATCCCCGAGGGCGTGCTCCAGGTCCTGCCCGGCCGCGGCCCGGTCGTCGGACAGCGCTTCGTCACCCACCCCGACGTGCGCAAGGTCGTGTTCACCGGCTCGACCAGGGTCGGCAAGGAGATCATGGCGGGCTGCGCCGCCCAGGTGAAGCCCGTCACCCTCGAACTCGGCGGCAAGAGTGCCAACATCGTCTTCGCCGACGCCGACCTCGCCAAGGCCGCCGCGACCGCGCCCTACGCCGTGTTCGACAACGCCGGCCAGGACTGCTGCGCCCGCTCCCGGATCCTCGTCGAGGCCTCCGTGTTCGACGACTTCCTGGCGCTCCTGGAGCCCGCCGTCCGCGGCGTGCGGGTCGGCGACCCGACCGACGAGAAGACCGAGATGGGCCCGCTGATCTCGGCCGCCCACCGCGAGCGGGTCTCCTCGTACGTCCCGGACGCGTCGGCCGTCGCCTTCCGCGGCAGCGCCCCCGACGGGCCCGGCTTCTGGTACCCGCCGACCGTCCTCGCGCCCGTGCGGCACGACGACCGCGCCTTCACCGAGGAGATCTTCGGCCCGGTCGTCGCCGTCGTCCCGTTCCGCGACGAGGAGGACGCCCTGCGCATCGCCAACGCCACCGAGTACGGCCTGTCCGGCTCCATCTGGACCCGGGACCTCGGCCGCGCCCTGCGGGTCTCGCGCGGCGTCGACGCCGGCAACCTCTCCGTCAACTCGCACTCCTCGGTGCGCTACACCACGCCGTTCGGCGGCTTCAAGCAGTCCGGCCTCGGCCGCGAGCTCGGCCCGGACGCCCTCGACGCCTTCACCCAGACCAAGAACGTCTTCATCTCCACGGAGGAATGATCAGCATGACCCAGCGACTCGACGGCCGCGTGGCCGTCATCACCGGCGCCGGCAGCGGCATCGGCCTGGCGACCGCCCGCCGCTTCGCCGCCGAGGGCGCGAAGGTGGTCTGCGTCGACCTCGACCCCGAGACCGGCGCCAAGGCCGCCAACGAGGTCGGCGGCCTGTTCATCCAGGCCGACGTCACCGACGAGGCCGCGGTGCGCGACCTCTTCCAGCGGGCCGTCGACGAGTACGGCCGCCTCGACATCACCTTCAACAACGCGGGCATCTCCCCGCCGGACGACGACTCCATCCTCACCACCGGCCTGGAGGCCTGGAAGCGCGTCCAGGAGGTCAACCTCACCAGCGTCTACCTGTGCTGCAAGTACGCGATCCCGCACATGCAGCGCCAGGGCAAGGGCTCGATCATCAACACGGCGTCGTTCGTCGCCGTGATGGGCGCGGCCACCTCGCAGATCTCCTACAGCGCCTCCAAGGGCGGCGTGCTGGCCATGTCCCGCGAGCTGGGCGTGCAGTTCGCCCGCGAGGGAATCCGCGTCAACGCCCTGTGCCCCGGGCCGGTGAACACCCCGCTGCTGCAGGAGCTCTTCGCCAAGGACCCGGAGCGGGCCGCCCGCCGCCTGGTCCACATCCCCCTGGGCCGCTTCGCCGAGCCCGAGGAGATCGCCGCCGCGGTGGCCTTCCTCGCCTCCGACGACTCCTCCTTCATGACCGCCAACACCTTCCTCGTCGACGGCGGCATCTCCGGCGCGTACGTGACGCCGCAGTAGCCCCGCCGACACCGCCGGCGCGCCCGCCCCCTGCCGTGGGGGAGGGCGCGCCGGCGGCGTTTCAGGCGTCCGAGCCGTCGAGGGCGGTGTCGGGGATCCAGGAGCCGTGGATGCCCGCGGTCACCCGGCGGGGGAGGTGGACGGCGGCGACCCGGTCCAGGCCGGCCGCGTCGAGGACGAGGAGTTGCGAGGCGTCCTGCTTGAGGTCGGAGACGACGGTGAGCAGGTAGCCGTCGTCCTCGTGGACGGCGCCGGCCGCGGGGACGAAGACGGCCTCGCTGGGCAGGCGGGCGTCGCCGACCCGATGGATGCGGCGGGCGCCGGTGGTGCGGTCGTACTTGACCACGCCGTAGCCGCCGTAGCCCTTCTCGTCGGGGAAGGAGACGGCGTACTGGTAGCGGTTCTCGACCCCGAGGTAGTCCTCGTTGAGGGTCGGGAACTCCACCGGGAGGTCGTCGACGATCCGCTCGTCGACGCTGCCCGCCGCCAGGTCGATCACCCAACGGCGGGTGTAGGAGCGGGCGTTGGGCTCGGTGCCGCGCCCGGGGGCGCCGACCCACCAGTTCCAGGAGAGCCGGAAGCCCTCGCGGTCGACGGTCGGGCCCTCCAGGACGATGCGGCCCTGGCCGTCCTCGTAGGCGTTGGCGACGTGCAGCATGTTGCCCGGCTCGATGGAGAACCAGCGGATGTGCCGCGTGCCGTCCTCCCCGCGCGGCATGACGCCGATCCGGGCGGGCTGGGTGTCGCTCCAGCCGTAGGGGATGCCGGAATGCTCGTCCGGGTCGAAGGTGACGTTGCCCTCGATGAAGACCACGTGCCGGCGGGTGACGGCGAAGTCGTGCTTGAGCGAGGCGGTCGCGCCCGGGATCTCGGTGCTGCGGACGATCCGGCCCTCGGCATCGGCGACGTGGTAGACGAGGAAGGGCGGGAACGGCGAGGACCCGAAGAAGTGGAGCTCGCCCGTCACCGGGTCCTGCTTGGGGTGGGCCGTCATCGCGGTTCGCAGCTTGCCGTCGAAGTCGAAGGCGCCGACCGTCTCCAGCTCCCGGGTGAGCTCGAAGGGCAGGTTCGCCTCGCACAGGGCGAGCAGCCGGCCGGCGTGCTCGATGACGTGCGTGCCGGCGGTGCTGGCGGCCAGGTCGGGGCCGTGCTCGGTCAGGTACGGGGCGCCGTCGAGCGCGGGGGTGCGGACCCAGCGGTTGCGGTACCACTCGGCACGGCCCTCGCGCAGGCGGACGCCGTGGACCATGCCGCTGCCCTTGAACCAGTGGGCGGGGGTGACGCCGGGCTTGGGGTTGTGGCTGTTGCGCAGCAGCCGACCGGTCAGCTCGGGGGGCAGAGCGCCCTCGACGGTGAGTTCGGTGGCGGTGATCTCGTCGGCGACGGGGGTGTAGTGGCCGAGCAGGTAGGGCTTGTCGGTGGTCATGGAAGGGGCCTTTCTCGTCAGGGTGTGGTGCGTTGTCAGGGTGTGCGGCGTTGTCAGGCGGACTGCTCGGCGCGGGCCTTGAGGCGGGAGAGCCAGTCCACCAGGGAGTCGTGGAGGGCGTTGCGGAGCTGGTCGGCGGCGGCCTCGACCGGGGCGCCGCCCCAGGACTCCTCGGTGCGGACGGTGACGTGGTCGCCGTCCTGCTCGAACGTCCAGACGTGGATGCCGTCGATGCCGTTCGCGGGGCCGCCCCACACGATCCTTTCGCCGGGGGTGAGTTCGAGGACGGTGGAGGCGATGTCCAGGCCGTGGGTCCGCCAGCGGAAGGTGCTGCCGGGCGCCAGCGGGCCGTCGGGTGCGGCCCGATCGACGTCCGCGTTCCAGGCAGGCCAGGCCGCGATGTCGGTGTGGACGTCCCAGACCGTCGCGAGCGGGGCGTCGATGGTGGTGCTCAGGCGGACGATGACGGGGGCGGTCTCGTCGATGGTGGCCATGGGTGGCTTCCTTCCTCGATGACGGGTGTTGTTCAGTAGGGACGGGAGGTTCGCAGGGTGCGTGGTTCGGCGGCCGGACGTGCGGGCTCGACGGCGATGCGCGGCCCGGTGCAGCGGGCGAGGAGCAGTGCGAGGACGGCCGTCGCGGCCAGGACGGCGGCCGAGACCGTGAAGGCGGCCCGGTAGCCGGCCGTGAGGGCTTCCAGGTGCGGCGCGTGGGCGGAGGCGCGGCCGGTGACGGAGCCGGCGAGGGTGGCCAGGGCGGCGAGGCCGATCGCGCCGCCGACCTGGCGGGTGGTGTTCACCAACCCGCCGGCCAGGCCCGCGTCCTGCGGCGGGAGGCCGTCCACGGCGAACGCGGTGAGCTGGACGAAGGCGACGCTCAGGCCGAGGCCGACCAGGACGCTCGGCACGAGGACGTCGGCGAGGTAGCTCCCGTCGGCGCTGATCCGGGACAGCCAGAGCAGGCCCGCGGCTTCGGTGAGGAGGGCCGCGGTCACGGTCGCGGTGGCGCCGATCCGCCGGGAGATGCGCGGGGCGAGCGTGGAGCCGAGCATGTTGGCAGCGGCGAGCGGGAGTTGGCCCGCGCCGGTGGCCAGGGGGCCGGAGCCGAGGACCTGCTGCTGGTAGAGCGGCAGGAAGAAGAAGAGGGCGATCCAGACGGACCCGAGCAGGGCCATCAGCAGGTTGCCCGCGGCGACGCGGCCGGTGGCGAACAGGCGCGGCGGGATCAGCGCGTTCGGGCGGCGCCGCTCGATCACGGCGAAGGCCGCGAACAGCACGGCGGCGGAGCCGAGGGCGGCCAGCACCCGGCCGTCCGTCCAGCCGGCGCCCCGCGCGGTGGTGAGTCCCCAGACCAGGCAGGTCAGGGCGAGGGTGACGGTGGTCGTGCCCAGCAGGTCGAACGCGCCGCCGCCGCGGCCGGCGGCGCGGGGGAGGAGGGCCGCGACGGCGACCAGGACGGCGACCGTCCCGAGCGCGACGGCGTGGAAGATCCACGGCCAGCCCCACGCCTGGGTGAGCGCACCGCCCACCAGCACGCCGCCCGCCCCGCCCGCGCCGGAGACCGCGCCCCACACCCCCAGCGCCCGGCCGCGCGCGGGGCCGGGCGGGTACAGGTCCATGGCCAGGGCGAGCGCGGCCGGGGCGATGGCGGCGGCGCCCAGGCCCTGGACCACGCGTGCCGCGATCAGCACGCCCGGGGAGGCGGCCAGTCCCGCTGCCAGGGAGGCGCCCGCGAACAGCGCGAGGCCGGCGGTCAGCACCCGGCGGCGGCCGAGCAGATCGGCCGCCCGTCCGCCCGCCAGGAGGAGCGCGCCGAACGCCAGGCCGTAGGCATTGACCACCCACGTGGTGCCGCCGTCGGACAGGCCGACCCCGGCGCGGATCTGCGGCAGCGCGACGTTCACGATCGAGGTCGCGACCATGACGGTGAACTGCGCGGCGGCGAGCACCGTGAGCACGGCCGCCGGCCGGGGGCCGGGCGTCGGCGGCCCCGGCTGAGTGCGGTGGAGGTTCATGCCGCACAGACTCGTGCGGGCCGCTGTCCACTATCCAGGCCCGGCAGGAGCGGCGACTGTCCACTCCTGTCCGGGCCTGTCCGGTCGGGTCGGCGGCCGGTTACCCGGCCAGTTCGCCGAAGCTCGCCTCCAGTGCGGCCTCCGCCGAGCTCAGGCGGCCGGCCACCGCGTCGAGCCACGACGCGTCGGCCCGCACCGCCTCCTGGGCCTCCGCGAGCATCCGCCGGAACTCGGCCGGCTGCGGGCCGCCGAGCCCCCGGTAGGACGCGACCATGTCCACCGGGTCCAGCGCGGCACGGAACTGCGCCTCGGTCAAAGGGAGCTCGCCGTCGACGCCGTCGAACTCCACCGCGATCTCCCGGTAGAGCCGCCGCGCCTCGGCGAAGTCGAGCCGCTCCACCGTCAGCCCGCCGCCGCGCCCATACGTGACGAGGGCGGAGGCGAACCGGTGGCCGACGTGGAACGGGACGTCGCAGTCGCGCTGCAGGACGTTCGCCAGCTCCGAGGTCGTCGAGTAGTCGGACCGCACCTCGGCGAGCGCGGCCTCCTCGTCCAGCCGCATGCCGCCCACGATGGCGTGCACCTCCCCGAGCAGGGCGAGCGTGCGGTCGAGGGTCCGCTGCGCCTCGGCCCGCTTGTAGTCGGTGAGGCCCGAGCACACGTTGTGCGCGGCGAGTGCCGTCGAGACGCCGTCGCCGATCACCTCGCTGGCCAGCAGCCGGGCCCGGTTGAGCGCGACGGGGTTGCGCTTCTGGGGCATCAGGGTGCTGGGGCTGAGGAGGTCGGTGTTGTCCAGGGTGATCCACGGCCGAGCGTGGTGGTACTGCGCGTGCACGTCCTGGACGAACGTCCCGAGGGACAGCGCCAGCGTCATGGCGTTCGCCGCCACCTCGAACCCGATGTCGATCGGCGAGAGCTGCGCCGCGTCGAAGGAGTTCTGCACGGGCTCGTCGAAGCCGAGCAGTTCGGCCAGCCGCACCCGGTTGACGGGGAAGCTCGACGTCGCGAGGGCCGCCGCCCCGAGCGGGCACCGGTTGACGCGCGGATAGGCCTCGGCCAGGCGCAGGGCCGAGCGCCGGAGGGTCGCCTCGTAGCCGAGGAGGAGGTGTCCGAAGGTGGTCGGCTGGGCCTGGACGCCGTTGGTGTACGCGGGCACGATCGCCGTCCCGTACCGCTCGGCGAGCGCGAGCAGTCCGGTGCGCAGCTCGCCGAGTGCGCGGTGGACGAGGACGAGGCGGTCGCGCAGGAGCAGCCGGTAGACGGTGGGCAGCATGTCCTGACGGCTCCGCCCGGAGTGGATGCGGGAGCTGTCGGGGCCCACCAGGTCCCGGACCAGTGGCTCGACCTGCAGGTAGTCGGTCGGCCGGTCGGCCCCGGGTGCCTCGGCGTCGGAGACGACCTTGGCGATCGCGGCCGCCGTCCGGGCGCCGACCTCGCGCGGCGCGATGCCCTCCTCGACGGTCATCACCGTCGAGGCCTTGTCCAGCCGGCAGAGCCAGAAGAACGTGTCCCGGCTGTTCAGGTCGGTCGTGTCGGTCATGAAACGGGTTCCTCGATTCGATGGGGTCGGCCGGCCCCGGCCGACCAGGCGGCGAGCGCCACCAGGACGCTGGCGCCGACCACGGCGGCCAGCAGGCCGACGGTCGCGCCCCAGCCGGCGGCGGTGTAGAGCGGGGACGGTGCGACGGCGCCGATGCTGCCGCCGGCGTAGTAGGAGGTCAGGTACAGCCCGACGGCGCTGGACTTGGCGGGCCCGCCGGCCTCGGCGGCGTAGCCGATGGCGCAGGCCTGGCCGGAGAAGACCCCGGTGGACGACGCCGCCAGGCCGACGATCACGGCGGGGGTGGACGGGACGAGGGTGAGGCCGAGACCGGCCAGGGAGACGACGCTGACCAGGACGAAGGTCCTGAGCCTGCCGATGCGGCCGATCAGGCGGCCGGTGAGCGGCGTGACGACCACCGCGACCAGGAAGACGGCGAACACCGCGCCGATCTCGAAGCTGCTCAGCCCGAAGGGCGGGGCTTCCAGGACCATCCCCGCGTAGGTGAAGGATCCGACCTGGAGGAACAGGATCGCCGCCCCGATGAAGCAGGTGCCGAGCAGCCGCGCGTTGCCGAAGTGCCGCCCGATGCCCTGCAGGCTGGCCAGCAGCGACTCCGAGCGCCGGAACCGCCGCTCCCTGGGCAGCCAGGCCGCCGTCACCGCCAGGGTGACGAGCAGCACGAGGGCCATCGCGACGAAGGACGACCGCCAGCCGAAGTGCGTGGCCGCCGCGCCCGAGAGGAAGCGCCCGCAGAACCCGCCGAACGCGGTGCCTGAGACGTACAGGGCGTTCGCCCCCTGCGCCGCCGCGCCGGTGCACTCCTCCGCGACGTACGAGACGGCGACCGCGAACACGAACGGGATGAACAGGCCCTGGGCGAAGCGGCACACCAGCATCGCGGTGAAGTCCCGGGCCAGCGCGCAGGCGAGGGTGGCGGCGAGCGACGCGCCGATCGCCGCTACCATCACCCGCTTGCGGCCCAGGAAGTCGGAGACGGAGCCGGCGAAGGGGGCCATCACCGCGACGCCCAGCGTCGTCGCGGTGATGGTCCAGGCGGCCTGCCCGACGGGCACGTTGAGGTCCGGGGCGAGCTCGGGCAGCAGCGGCTGGGTGGAGTAGATGTTGAGCAGCGCGCACAGGCCGAGCAGGAAGACGGCCGTCCGGGCCTTCAGGGACAGCGGCCCGGCGGCGTCGGGATCAGTCGGCACTACGCGGACTCGGAGGCGGACCCGGCGCGGGCGAGCAGCCAGGTCAAGTGCCGCTGCACAGCGGGCCATTCGCCGTTGATGACGCTGTAGTAGCAGGTGTCCCGCAGGGTCCCGTCCGGCAGGACGAGGTGGTTGCGCCAGACGCCCTCCAGCTTCGCCCCGAGCCGCTCGATCGCGCGCCGGCTGGGCTGGTTGAAGAAGGCGGTCCGGAAGCCGACCGCGATGCAGTCCTGCTGCTCGAACGCGTGGCGGAGCAGCAGGAGCTTCGCCTCGGTGTTGAGCGAGGTGCGCTGCACGCTCCCGCGGTACCAGGTGTGCCCGATCTCCAGCCGGCGGTTGGCGGCGTCGACGTTCATGTAGGCGGTCATGCCCGCGATCCGGCCCTGGGCGTCGAGCACGGTGAAGGGCACCATCCGCCCCTCCTCGGCGAGCCCGAGGCGCCACTCGATCTCCTGCCGCATGCCGTCGGGGGAGGGCACGGCGGCGAACCAGGTGTCCCACACCTTGCCGTCCTCGACGGCGTCGACGAGCTCGGCCTCGTGGCCGGCTTCGAGCGGGACCAGCGTCACGTGGTCGCCCTTGACCGTGAACGGCGTTATCCAGGGGGCTCGTTGCTCGGTGGTGGTCATCGTCGTCTCCAAGGGTCTTGAGGAAGGGTCCCGGCCGTCAGGCCTGCTGCGGGGACCGCTGCGGCGCGAGCAGGTGGTCGACCATGGCCTGGACGGCCGCGGCGGCGTCCGCGGTGATCCGGGAGTCGACGCCGGGGGCCGGCAGCATGTTGGTGAAGTAGTGCGCGCCTTCGGTGATGTGGCCGAGTGCGCAGATGTTCGGCACGACCGAGCCCTCGGCGTCGATCAGCCGTCCGGCGGTGTCGACGTCGAAGCCGCCCGGCCGGAACCAGCCGTTCGCGAAGGGACGGGCGTGACCGGCCGACAGCAGCGACCGCGTCAGCGGCGAGGCGTCGTGCTCGGGCAGGAACGGGTCGACGCTCGCCCCGACGAGCACATCGAAGCGGGTGGGAGGTGAGGACTGCAGGGGGCTGTCGAGGACGAACTCGGCGCTCTCCGGGTCGAGTCGGGCCGTCGCCCCGGGGCCCGCGCCGAGGTGCAGGACCCCGGCGGCGAACAGGGCGCGCCACTCGCGCGACCTGGAGGCGGGCGGCCCGGCCGCCACGGCGTTCAGCATCGGGGCGTACACCTGGCAGAACCGCTGGTGCGAGGCCGGGGTCAGCCCCCGGTGCTCGACGGCCAGCCGGAGCTCGTCGCGCAGGTCGCGCAGGGCGTCGGCGGCGGCCTTGACCGGGTTCTTCAGGTTCCCTTCGGCGGCGCGGCGCTCGTCCGTCGCGAGGAAGCCGACGAGGTCCGACTGGTACGCGCCGAGCGTTCTGGGCGGGCCCGGCTCGGGGCGGCGGAGCAGGGAGTCGACCTCCGGGAGGTCCGCCGGTCCTCCCACGGCTTCGGCGGCCGCTCGCAGTTCGGCCCGCAGCAGGGGGAGCAGGTGGCTCTCGAAGTCGAGCTGACCGTGGGTCCGGCGCAGGTTCCGCAGCTCGTCCGCCGTCAGGACCGAGGGCCGGTGCGCGTCCGCCGGGGTCTTCTGGTTGACGGCCCGGGGAGAGAAGACCCGGCCACTGCGCGAGTAGACGTGGATCCGGGGTTCGTCGCCGCTCGGACGGTAGACGGGCTCCCCGTCCGCCCCCGTGACGAACCGTCCGCCGCGGCCGACGGTCAGACTGGCGACCGCGTCGATCGCCGACAGCCCCATGCCGCGCACCGCGACGCGCGCGCCGGCTTCGATGGTGTCGAGTTTCTGCAGCGGGTAGCAGTTGCGGACGTACCGCAACCGGGGGTTGGCCCGGTGGTGGTCGGCGACGAACTGCTGGACCGCCTGGTCCTCCTCCGTCGGGTGGTTCGTCCCGTGGCCGGTGGTGAGGAAGACGAAGTCCGCGGCGACGATCGCGCCGTCCGACAGGTTGAGGACCCAGGACCGGTCCCGCAGGGCCCGCAGCGTGTGCGCGGTCGCCCGGTGCTCGTGGACTCTGATCGTGTCGGGCGCCTGTCGGCGCAGGAGCCGGTAGGAGTGGGCCAGGTAGCGGCCGAGGACGCCGCGCGACAGGTAGGTGTTCTCGGGGACGCCGGCCCATTCGGCCAGGCCGGGGCCGGAGACCGGCTGCCCGGGAGCGCTGGAGTCACCGGTGCGGAACACCGTGACCTGGCCGGCGATGGTGTTCATGAGCAGGTGGTTCGGCTGGCTCGGGTAATGAGTCCCTGAACCCGGGTGATTCGGGTCGATCAGATGGATCGACAGGCTTTCCCAGGGGATCTGTGGTATTCCGCAGATCCGCTCCAGAATGCTGAGTCCGCGCGGGCCGCCGCCCACGATGGCAATGGAGACGTGCTTTGAAGTCACAGTAACCCCAGGGTTAAGAAGTGGTCATTGCGCGGGGGCTGTTGAGGTCTGACCTGGCAGTTGGCGTGGCGGGAGAGGGATCGAAGCGTCATGGCGACGAACTCCAGGTGATTTTCGGTGACTTCCGTGCAGCGGTGCGGGCACGGGCGGGCCGGCCTCGAATGGCCGTCGGACGGGCGGAGCGCGTCCCCTCAATGCTCAACGGGTCGCGCACGAAGTCCGGTTCAACGGAATTTATTCAACCGGAGCGCCGTCCTGACGGCAAGTGAGGAAAATGTGCCCTTGGGGCCGATGATTTGTGAACGTACGACCGGCGTCGTCGAAGCGCGGCCGCAACGGCTGCGGGAACGCGCAGGCCCCGGCTGTCCGACAGCCGGGGCCTGCACGGGGTGGTTCGACAGCCGCAGCGGCGTGATCAGCCGCCGGTGCGGGGCGCGAAGACGCCGAAGGCGGCGCCCTGCGGGTCGCGGATCACCGCGATCCTCGGGCCGTTCTCCATCTCCACGTCGACGGGCCCGTGCAGGACTTCGGCCCCGAGGCGGCCCGCCGTCGCCGCGGACGCGTCCACGTCGGCGACGAGGAAGTGCGGGATCCAGTGGGACGGGATCTCGGGCGGGAACTGGTCGCCCATCTCCATCACCCCGCCGAACATCTCGCCGGCCAGTCCGACCATCGGGTAGACGTCGTTCGGCCAGACCTGCCAGTCGAAGGCGGACTTGTAGAAGTCCACGGCGGCGTTGCGGTCCCTGGTGGACAGGTCCGCCCAGCCGAAGGCGTTCGGCTCGTTCACCACGCCGAAGCCCTGGAAGGCCCGGGCCCGCCAGACCGCGAACGGGGCGCCGGTCGGGTCGCTGAGCAGTGCCCAGCGGCCGAGGTCGCCGATCTCCATCGGGCCCATCCACACCTGGGCGCCCGCGGCCTTGGCGGTCTCGCAGGTGGCGTCGGTGTCGGTGGTGGCGAACGACAGCAGCCACATCACCGGCTGCTGGGGGTTCATCAGCGGGGCGGCGCCCGCGGCGGGGGAGCCGTCGAGGGAGAAGGTCGTGTAGCCGCCGTACTGGGGGTCCGGGTCGGTCTCGGCGGTCCAGCCGAACAGTTCCCCGTAGAACCGCTTGGCGCCGTCCATGTCCGTGACGCTCAGCTGTGCCCAGCAGGGGGAGCCGGGGATGATCTCGGTCACCTTCAACGCGGGAGCCTTTCGAGTCGGGGTCGGGGCAGATCGACCATATCGGGTCATTCCACGGATAGCGGGCAGCCGACCGCGAAGTCCCGGGATCATTCGGCCGGTGTCCGGGGCGTGTTCGGCCGGACCGCTCCGCAAGTGGTCCAGACCTATTGACGGGCCTTGCCGCCCCTCCTACGATCCGGACCGGCACAGCCCCACATGTCCCCCCACCTCACCCAGAGCCGGGCGTCACACCCCCACGCGTCGGTCATGTCCATGACGCTCGGCGGGAAGGGAGCACCGCATGTTCCATCGGAGGCCGCACGGCCCACGCCCGCAGCGCGCGGTCGTGGCACGCGCACCGCAGGTGAACCGCACGAGCCGCGTCGACCACGGGCCGACCCTCCTGAGGCGGTCCCTCGCCGGGGTGAGCGCCGCCGCCGTCATCGGCGCCGGCCTCGCCGCGGTCGGCTCCGTCACCGCCGGGGCCGCCACCACCAACCTGGTGGCCAACCCCGGCTTCGAGAACGGCCTCTCCGGCTGGACCTGCACCGGCGGCTCCGGGACGACCGTCGGCAGCCCGGTCCACTCCGGCGCCGCGGCGCTCCAGGCCACGCCGACCGGCCAGGACACCGCCCAGTGCAGCCAGACCGTCAGCGTGCAGCCCAACTCCCAGTACACGCTGAGTGCCTACGTCCAGGGCAGCTACGTCTACCTGGGCGCCACTGGCACCGGCGGCAGCGACCCGTCCACCTGGACACCGGGCAACGCGTCCTACGGCCAGCTCAGCGTCGGCTTCACGACCGGGCCCGGCACCACCTCGGTGACGGTCTACCTGCACGGCTGGTACGGGCAGCCCGCGTACTACGCGGACGACGTGTCGCTCACCGGCCCCGGCGGCAGCAGCCCGTCGCCCACCGCCACGACGCCGACCAGCGCGCCGCCCACGTCCGCGCCGCCCACCAGCACGCCGCCCACCAGCGCGCCGCCGCCCACGAGCGCGCCGCCCACGAGCGCCCCGCCCACCACCCCGCCGCCCGGCGACACCTGCCCGACGAAGCCCAAGCCGTCCGGCAAGGTCCTCCAGGGCTACTGGGAGAACTGGGACGGCGCCGCGAACGGCGTCCACCCCGGCATGGGCTGGGTGCCCATCACCGACAGCCGGATCGCCGCCCACGGCTACAACGTCATCAACGCCGCCTTCCCGGTGATCCTCTCGGACGGCACCGTCCAGTGGCAGGACGGCATGGACACCAACGTCAAGGTCGCGACCCCCGCCGAGATGTGCCAGGCCAAGGCGGCCGGGGCGACGATCCTGATGTCCATCGGCGGCGCGGCCGCGGGCATCGACCTGAGCTCCGGCACCGTCGCCGACCGCTTCGTGGCGACCGTCGTCCCGATCCTGAAGAAGTACAACTTCGACGGGATCGACATCGACATCGAGACCGGCCTGTCCGGCGGCGGCGACATCAACACGCTCTCCGCCTCCCAGGCCAACCTGGAGCGCATCATCGACGGCGTCCTCGCCCAGATGCCCGCCGGCTTCGGCCTGACGATGGCCCCCGAGACCGCGTACGTCACCGGCGGCAGCGTCACCTACGGCTCGATCTGGGGCGCCTACCTGCCGATCGTCAAGAAGTACGCCGACAACGGCCGGCTGTGGTGGCTCAACATGCAGTACTACAACGGCAGCATGTACGGCTGCTCCGGCGACTCCTACCAGGCCGGCACCGTCCAGGGCTTCACCGCCCAGACGACCTGCCTGAACAACGGCCTGACCATCCAGGGCACCACGGTCAAGGTCCCCTACGACAAGCAGGTCCCCGGCCTCCCCGCCCAGCCAGGCGCGGGCGGCGGCTACATGGACCCGGGCCTCGTCGGCCAGTCCTGGAACGCCTTCGGCGGCTCGCTGAAGGGCCTCATGACGTGGTCCCTGAACTGGGACGGCTCGAAGGGCTGGACCTTCGGCGACAACGTCAAGTCCCTGCAAGGCCGTTGACCCTCCGCTGACCCCCGCGCCCCGGGCCACCACGGCCCGGGGCGCGGGCGTCGTCGGTGGCACCCGGGCCGGCGTGGTGACCCGGATAGGCTGACGAGCGCCCGCTTCCTCCCGTTGTCCCGCCTTCCGCCCGCCCGCGACGATCATCGAGGCCACCGTCATGCCCGCCACCCCGAACGACTCTCCCGCCGGCCCGGTGCGGGCCGCCTCCCGCCGCCGGGACGCCGCCCGCAACCGCGAGATCCTGGCCGCCGCCGCCCGCAAGCTGTTCGCCCGGGAGGGTCTGAACGTGCCGCTGGACCGCATCGCCAAGGCCGCGGGCGTCGGCAACGCCACCCTCTACCGGCACTTCCCCACGCGCGAGGCCCTGATCGAGGAGATCTTCGCCGATACGCGCACCGTGTTCGATCAGGCCGCCGCCGACGCCCTTGCGGAGCCGGACGGCTGGCGGGCGCTGCACGGCTACTTCGAGCGGATCTTCACCCTGGTCGCCGGCGACCGCGGCCTCAACGACCTGGTCACCGCGACCGCCCGCGACTCCCGCTTCCTCGCCGAGCTCTCCGAGAGCAACGCCGCGACGGTCGCCACCCTGGTCGCCCGCGCCCAGGAGCAGCACACGGTGCGCAGCGACGTGACCACCATGGACCTGCTGATCCTCATGGGCCCGCTGGTGCGCGCCATGCCCGCCCTGACGGAGCAGCACCCGGACGGCTGGCGCCGGCCGCTCGCCCTCCTGCTCGACGCCTTCCGTCCGGCCGGCGCGACGCACGCGCTGCCCGGTGCGCCGGTCGGCTCGGAGCACCTGGAGGACACCTTCTACCGCCTCTGGGAGGCGTGAGGGGCGCCACTCCGTCCGCAGGCGGGGTGGCCGACCGTTGTGATCGTGCCCACCCCGCCTGGAACCGGGGATCACTCCCCGGTTATCGTGGCCTCGGCTTGATACGGGGAGCTATCCCCGTTTCACTTTCGACCGAGGTGCGTGGACATGACGCGGAATCAGAGCCCGGGGCGTGGGCAGCGGGCGGCCGACTGGGCGGACGGCCGGCTGGGGATCTACACCCTGGCCAGGGCCAACCTGCGCAAGATCTTCCCGGACCACTGGTCCTTCATGCTGGGCGAGATCTGCCTCTACTCGTTCGTCATCATCATCCTGACGGGCGTGTACCTGACGCTGTTCTTCAAGCCGTCGATGGCCGAGGTCGTCTACAACGGCTCGTACGTGCCCCTCAAGGGCATCGGCATGTCCGAGGCGTACGCGTCGACGGTGAACATCAGCTTCGAGGTCCGCGGCGGTCTGCTGATCCGCCAGATCCACCACTGGGCGGCCCTGGTGTTCGTGGCGGCCATGTTCGTGCACATGATGCGGGTGTTCTTCACCGGCGCGTTCCGCAAGCCGCGTGAGATCAACTGGGTCTTCGGCTTCCTGCTGCTCTTCCTCGGCATGCTGGACGGCTTCTTCGGCTACTCGCTGCCGGACGACCTGCTGTCGGGCACCGGCATCCGCTTCATCGAGGGTGTGTTGCTGGCCGTGCCGGTGGTGGGCACGTACATCCAGATGTTCCTGTTCGGCGGGGAGTTCCCCGGCCACGACATCGTGCCGCGGTTCTTCACGATCCACGTGCTGCTGATCCCGGGCATCATGCTCGGCCTGCTGGTGGCGCACCTGATCCTGGTCTTCTACCACAAGCACACCCAGTGGGCTGGCCCCGGCAGGACCGAGAAGAACGTCGTCGGCATGCCGCTGATGCCGGTGTACATGGCCAAGGCCGGCGGCTTCTTCTTCCTGGTGTTCGGCATCATCGCGCTGATGTCGGCGGTCGCCACGATCAACCCGATCTGGTCGTACGGCCCCTACCGCCCCGACCAGGTGTCCACCGACGCCCAGCCGGACTGGTACATGGGCTTCGCCGAGGGCCTGATCCGCGTCATGCCCGGCTGGGAGGTCGGGCTCTGGGGGCACACCCTCAACCTCGGGGTGCTCATCCCGTTCACGCTCTTCCCGCTGGTCCTGGGCGCGATCGCGGTCTACCCGTTCGTCGAGGGGTGGGTGACGAACGACCGGCGGGAGCACCACCTGCTGGACCGGCCGCGCAACGCGCCCGTCCGCACCGCGCTCGGCGCCGCCTGGATCAGCGTGTACCTGGTGATGCTCGCGGGCGGCGGCAACGACCTGATCGCGACCCACCTGCACCTGTCCCTGAACGCGATCACCTACGCGGTGCGCGTCGGCTTCTTCGTCCTCCCGGTGGCCGTGTTCATCGTCACCAAGCGCTGGTGCCTCGGCCTCCAGCGCCGTGACAAGGAGAAGGTGCTGCACGGCCGCGAGACCGGCGTCATCAAGCGCCTGCCGCACGGTGAGTTCGTCGAGGTGCACGCTCAGCTCACGCCCACGGAACTGCACCGGCTCACCGCGCATGAGCAGAACCGGCCGGTCGGGCTGCCGGCCCGGACGGACGAGAACGGCGTGGCCCGCAAGGTCGGCATCCTCACCCGCACCCGGGCCAAGCTCTCCCACGGCTTCTACGGCGAGGGCAGCCAGATCCCCAAGCCCACCGCCGAGGAGCACCACGAGATCACCAGCGGCCACGGCCACGGCCACTGACCCGGCCCCGGCCCGTCGCGCTAGAGGCCAGAGGGAGGACATCGTGCACGACCGCACCGAGCAGCTCTCCGACAGCAGGTTTCTCCTGCTCACCACCTTCGGTGACGACGGCAGCCGCCTGGAGTCGCAGATCTGGGTGGTCGCCGACGGCCCGGCCCTCGGCATCTGGACCCCCGCCCGATCCGGGGAAGCCGAGCGGATCCGGCGCCACCCCAGGGTGCTGGTCGGCCCCTGCGACGCCCACGGGCGCCCGACCGGCCGCCGGATCCCGGCCCGGGCGCGGGTCTGCGACGCGGACGCCACCGCGCGCTACCGCACCTCGCTGATCAACAAGTACGGCCTGACGGCGCTGCTCGTGTTGGCCCGGAGCCGCTTCCGGGTCGGACTCGCGGGGACGGTCGGTATCCGGATCACGATCGACGACCTGGAGCGGCGGCTGGTCGGGCCGGAGTGGCAGCTGCCGACGACGTACTGTCCGAACTGAGGCACCGCCTCAGACAGGGCGCGGGACGTCGTGCAGGTGCACCTCGCTCAACCGGCCGTCGCCCACGAGAGCGGTCAGGTACGTCGTCGTGGGCTGCCGCCGCCGGTCCGTCGGGGATCCGGGGTTGAGCAGCCGCAGGCCGCCCGGGGCGGAGCTGTCCCACGGGATGTGGCTGTGCCCGAAGACCAGCACGTCGGCGTCCGGGAACCGGGCCTCACACCGCTCCTCGCGGCCCTTGGCGGGCCCCGTCTCGTGGACGACGGCGAAGCGCACGCCCTGCAGCTCGACCCGGGCGACCTCGGGCAGCCGCGCGCGCAGCGCGGCCCCGTCGTTGTTGCCGTGGACGGCGACCAGCCGGGCGGAGCGGGCCTCGAAGAGGTCGAGCGTGTCCGTGTCCACCCAGTCGCCGGCGTGGAAGACGACGTCCGCGTCCGCCATGGCGTCGAGGAGCACCGGCGGCAGCCGGCGGGCACGCGTGGGCAGGTGGGTGTCCGAGGTCATCAGGAGTCGCAGCACGGCCTCCAGCATGGCGCACGGAACCCCGGACGCCGCCGAAGCGGGCGGTACGCATTGTGACGGGTCATGGGCCGGCCGGCCCGGAGCGGCACTCGCCGCCTCCGAGAGTGCCGATTTCGTGACCGTGCCACGCGTCACACGGTCCGATGCCCGGCCGCGCGCCTAGCATGCAGGTCGGCCAACTCCCGCCGGTGCGGGGGAGGGTGTGCGTGACGGGCGAGCGGAAGGCGTGGTTGTGACGGATGACAGCGCGTGTGACCCGGCGACCGGGGAGGTCATGGCGGAGGGGCTGCTGGCCGACCTGCCGCGGCTGAAGGCGGAGATAACCGCGCGGTTGCTGGCCGAGCAACCGGTGTACGGGCGGCTGCCCGCCGAGCAGTTGGAGCACGACGTCAGCCGCGTCACCGAGCAGAGCATCCGCGGCATCGCCCAGTCGCTGCGGACGGGCCGGCCGCTGGAGCCGAAGTGGCGGGCCTACCAGCGCGCCTCGGCCGCCCGCCGGGCGGAGGAGGGCGTGCCGATCGAGGCCGTGGTCGACGCCTACTACCTGGGCGCGCAGGTGTGCGTCGACTTCCTGGCCCGCTACCTGCCGCCCGCCGAGGTGGGCATCGCCTACCGGACGCTGCTCACCGGCCTGCGGGTCACCGTCTCCGAGGTCACCGCCGGGTACCTGGAGGAGCGCCAGGCGCAGGCCGGCGAGAGCGACGCGGCCCGGCACACGATGCTGTCGGCGCTGCTCACCGGGACCGACATCCACACCGCGGCCCGCCACAGCGGCACCGCCCTGCCGCCCGCCTACCTGGTGCTCGCGCTGGCGATCGGCACGCACCGCGACGAGCTGCGCGAGGACGTCGACACCGCCGTCGCCGCCCGTCGGAAGATCCGGCGGATCCGCGCCGAACTCGACCGGCGCACCGGCCGACCCGTCCTCGCCCAGCTGACCGCCACCGAGGGCGTCGCCCTGCTGCCCCGCACCGAGCCGGAGGCCGATCACCGCCCCTGGCTGGCCGCCGCGATGGAGGACCTCGGCCGCGCCGCGCGGGCGCCGCTCACCGCCGGGGCCGCGATCTGCGCACCCGACCGGGTGCCGGACGCCGTCCGCCTGGCGACCGAGGTGCGCGACACCGCCGTCGTCTTCCAGCGCCCGCCCGGCGCCTACCTGCTGGACGACCTGCTCATCGAGCACCAGCTCACCCGCCCGGGCGCGGCCCGCGACCACCTCGCCGAGCTGCTCGTCCCGATCGCCGACAAGCCCGACCTGCTGCCGACCCTGCGGCTCTACCTCCAGAGCAACCTCAACCGCCGCGAGGTCGCGGCGCAGCAGCACGTCCACCCGAACACGGTCGACTACCGCATCCGCCGCATCGCCGCCCTGACCGGCCTGAACCCCGCCGAGCACGGCGACCGCATCAAGCTCAGCGCCGCGCTCGCCGCCCTGGACACCCGGCGGCTGGAGCACGCCGCCCTGTGATCCGCCTTGCGACCTGCTCGGTGATCCGACTTGTGATCCGTGACAACTCCCGACCCGGAACTCTGTGTTCGGCACAGGAGTCACCTCGCCGGTGCGCCCCCATCATGGAGGACTACGCGCAGCCCGTCTGCAGAGAAACCCGCCCGCAGCCGACCAGCAGAGAAGCCCGCCCGCCCACACACCGACGCAAGGACGCAAGGACCACCCTCATGCCCTCGTCGCCCTCACTCTTCGGCCACCGGTCGGCCGGCACCCCGCCGCCCGGCGCGCGCCCGGCCGTCAGCCCTCGGGAACTGGCCGTCCTGCGCCGCCGCACCCTGCGGATCACCCGCGGCTTCGCGCTGCTCAACGGGGTGCCCCTCGCGCTCACGGTGGTGCTCGCGTGCACCGCCGGCGGGTTGCTGGGGACGAAGGTGCTCGGGCAGTTCACCGTGGGCATGCTGCTCGGCGTCGTGCAGGGCACCCTGCTGCTGTGGACGGCCGCCCGCTTCGACCGCCGCGCGGCCGCGCGGTGCGACGCGGAGGCCGAGCGCCTGCGCGCGGGCCACCGGACGGAGGCCCGATGAACCCCGCCACCCCGGGCGCCGGCACCCAGACGATGGTGCTCATCGCCTTCCTGGTCTTCGTCGGCGTGACGCTGCTGCTGTGCGTGCTGGTCGGCCCGGAGGGCGACGAGACGGCCGACTTCTACACCGCCAACCGCACGCTGACACCGTTCCAGAACGGCCTCGCCCTCTCCGGCGACTACATCTCGGCCGCCACCCTGCTCGGCACCACCGGGATCGTCGCGGTGAACGGCTACGACGGGGTCACCCTCGCCCTCAGCACCGCCCTCTCGCTGGGCGTCCTGCTCCTGCTCGCCCAGCCGCTGCGCAACGCCGGCCGCTACACCCTCGGCGACGTCCTCGCCCTGCGCGCGGACGGCGCCGCGCCGAGGATCGCCGCGGCCGTGGTGACGCTCGCCGTCTCGCTGCCGTTCCTGGTCGTGCAGCTCTCCAGCGCGGGCACGGCCACCGCGCTCATGCTCGGGCTCACCCACAGCGGCGTGCAGCAGTTCTGCACCGTGCTGGTCGGCATGCTGATGGTCTGCTACACGGTGCTCGGCGGCATGAAGGGCACCAGCCTGGTCCAGATCGTCAAGGTCGTGCTGACCCTCGGCACCGTCCTCGTGGTCGTGCTGTCGGTGCTCGCGCGCTTCCACTGGGACGTCGACGCGCTGCTCGCCGCCGCCGCGAAGGGGAGCGGACGGGCGGACGCCTACCTGCGTCCGGGCCTGCGGTTCGGCGACTCCGCCGAGGGCTGGCTGAACTTCGTCGGCCTGCACCTCACCGTGGTCCTCGGCGCGTCCTGCATGCCCCACATGATCATGCGGGTGAACGCCTCGCCGACCGGGGCCGCCGCCCGGCGCTCGACCCGGCACGCGGTGGGCATGGTCGGCGCGTTCTGCCTGGCCGTCGTGGTGCTCGGGCTGGGCGCCGTCGCGCTGCTCGGCGGCCGGCTCATCTCGGCGGTCGACCCGAACGGGCAGGCCGCCCTGCTGCTGCTCGCGGGCAACCTGCAGGGCGGCACGGGCACGACGGCGGGCGGCGCGCTGTTCACCGCCGTCGCGTGCGCGGTGTTCGTCACCGTGCTGGCGGTCGTCGCGGGCATCACGCTCGCGGCGGCGGCCGCGCTCGCCCACGACGTGGCCGCCTGCGCGGTGCGCCGGGGCCGGATGACGCAGGTCGCGGAGGTGCGCGCGGTGCGGTGGTCGGTGGGGGCCGTCGGCGCGGTCGGGATCGCCCTCGCGGTCGCCGCGCAGGGCTACAACCTGCAGTTCCTGTCCTCCCTGGCGGTGACGGTCGCCGCGTCGGCCGTCCTGCCCGCCCTCGTCTACAGCCTGTTCTGGAGCCGTTACAACCGCACCGGACTGCTGTGGACGGTGTACGGCGGACTGCTCGCCTCCGTGGGGCTGCAACTGTTCTCCCCGACGGTCTCCGGCGCGCCGGACGCGCTGTTCCCGAACGTCGACTTCCACTGGTTCCCGTTGCAGATGCCCGGGGTGGTCTCGGTGCCGGCCGCCTTCCTGCTCGGCTGGGCGGCCACCGCCCGGAGCCGGCGCGGGGACGGCGAGCCCGAGTTCCACGAGGTGCAGACGCGGACGCTGCTCGGCGCGGACGCCGAGTGACGCCCGCGGGCACGCGTCACTTCACCGACCCCGCCATCGCCCCCTGGACGAAAAACCGCTGGAAGCAGAGGAACACCACCACGGGCACCAGCAGCGACAGGAAGGCGCCCGGCGCGAGGATGTCCATGTTGCTGCCGAACTGCCGCATCTGGGACTGCAGGTAGACGGTGAGCGGCTGCGCGTCGTTGCCCGC
The DNA here is from genome assembly GCF_042887525.1 of Kitasatospora sp. NPDC057936. NCBI lineage: Bacteria > Bacillati > Actinomycetota > Actinomycetes > Kitasatosporales > Streptomycetaceae > Kitasatospora > Kitasatospora sp. NPDC057936. The sequence goes on along the minus strand of NZ_JBHVPD010000035.1, from coordinate 23,122 downwards.
GAAGATGAGAGCGACGAGCATGTCGTTCCACACCCAGAGGAACTGGAAGATGCACAGCGAGGCGACGGCCGGCGCGGCGAGCGGCAGCGCGAGGGTGCGGAAGATCCGCCACTCGCCGCAGCCGTCGATCCGGGCCGCTTCGAGGAGTTCGGCCGGGATGTCGAGGAAGTGGTTGCGCATCAGGAAGACGGCGAACGGCAGCCCGTAGCCGACGTGGAACAGCACGACGCCCGGGATGGTGCCGAACAGCCCGACGGCGCCCTCCAGTTTCGCGACCGGGATGAGCCCGACCTGCACGGGGACGACCAGCAGCCCGACGACGCCGACGAAGACCGCGTCCCGCCCGGGGAAGCGCATCCACGCGAAGGCGTACCCGGCGCCCGCGGCGAGGGCGACGGTGAGCAGGGTGGCCGGGACGCTGATCAGCACGGTGTTCCACAGCGCCTTGGGAACGTCGCCCCCGCCGAGCAGCGCCGAGTAGTTCTGCAGCGTGAGTTCGGCGGGCTTGGTGAGGGCCGTCCACCAACCGCCGTTGGCGGCGGCCTGCTTGGGCCGCAGCGAGGAGACGAGCAGGCCGACGGTGGGCACCAGCCAGGCCACGGCGGCGACGATCAGCACGGCCTGGACGAGTCCGCTGCGCGTGAGGGCGGCGAGCCGGCCGGCGAGCGGCGCGGAGGGCCGCCCGCCGGGGCCGGGAGAGGTGGTGGTCATGTGTGACTCCCGCGGAAGCGGCGGACGTTGAGGAGCATCACGGGGACGACGAGCAGGAGCAGCAGGACGCTGAGCGCGCTGCCGAGGCCCTGGTCGTTGCCGCCGCCGAAGGAGACCAGGTAGAGCCGGAGCGCGAGCACGTCGGCGTCCTGCTGCACCGGTCCGGGCGCGATGATGTAGACGAGGTCGAAGATCTTCATCACGTTGATGACCATCGTGACGAACACGACGCCGAGCACCGGGGCGAGTTGGGGCACGGTGATGCGGCGGAAGATCTGCCACTCGCCGGCGCCGTCGATCCGGGCCGCCTCGATGGTCTCGCGGGGCAGGTTGGCGAGGCCCCCGGCGATGATCACCATGGCGAAGCCGGCCCAGATCCAGGTGTAGGCGCCGATGATGGCGGGGGTGACGAGGGCGGGTCCGAGCCAGTCGACGCCGCGGTAGGGGGCGGCGAAGTCGGCGGCGGGCAGCACCACCGTCAGGGTGGCGGAGGGGGCCGCGGCGAACCGGAAGGTGCCGTCGGCGGCCGTGGTCGTGGTGGCGATCGTCCGTCCGCCGTCGCGGAGCTGGACCTTGAGGCCGGGCAGGCCCTTCTTCCCGGGGTCCAACTGGCCGGGACGGCCGCCACCGCCCGGGACGAAGTCGAGGAACGCGGTGCCGCTGACGCCGTCGTCGCCGGTGGGCAGCCTGGCCGCCTGGGCGGCGGCCGGGATGGCGCCGGGCTGCACGCCGACCAGTGGCAGCAGGACGGCGCGGGTGGCGGCCGGCGCGGTGACGTCGCCGCCCTGGGCCTGGTCGAGGCCGGTGCCGGGGCGCGGCCGGGCGCCCGGGTAGGAGGGCTGGTCGGTGAAGGTGTCGTGGACGGCGACGGCGGCGGCGTTGAGGACGCCGCGGTGCGGGTCGGCGTCGTAGACGGTGCGGAAGATGATCCCGGCGGCGAGGAAGGAGATCGCCATCGGCATGAAGACGAGCAGCTTGAAGGCGGTGGCCCAGCGGACCTTCTCGGTCAGCACGGCGAACACCAGGCCGATCGCGGTGACCAGGGCCGGCGCGACGGCGACCCAGATCGCGTTGTTGCGCACGGCGGTGAGGGTCGCGTGGTCGGTGAAGGCGGCGCCGTAGTTGTCGAGCCCGACGAAGCGGTGGCCGGAGGCGTCGAAGAGGCTGCGGGCCACCGAGTAGCCGATGGGGTAGACGACGAGGGCGCCGAGCAGCAGGAGCGCGGGGAGGACGAACAGCAGGGCGAGGCCCCGGTGGCGCCGCAGGGCGCCACCAGATGCCCGGTCCCCGCGGGTGGGACGCAGAGACATGTGGATCAGCCCTTGTACGCCTTGGCGGCGTCCGCTTCGAGCTTGGCGGCGGCGCCCTGGACGTCGGAGGGGTCGGCGAGGAAGTCCTGGAGGTCCTTCCACTCGCCCTGGCCGGCCGTGCCGCCGAACGCGGCGGGGGCCTGGTCGGACATGTCGAAGCGGAAGGCGTCTCCGGCGTCGATCACGGACTTGGCGAACTGGCGGGTGGTGTCGTCGGGGTAGACGGCCGGGTCGACCGCCTTGTTGGGCGAGATGAACCCGCCGGCCTTGGCCCAGACGGCGGCGGCCTCCGGGCCGGCCAGGAACTCGACGAACTTCTGCGCGGCCTCGGCGTGCTTGGCGCCCTTGAGGACGACGGCCGCGTCGCCGGCGCCCATCACCGGCGCCTTGCCGCCGTCGACGGCGGGGAAGGGGAACACCTTCGCGTCGGTGCCGACCTGCTTCTTGAGCTCGGAGGCGATGACCCCGCCGACGAAGTCGCCCTCGTAGGTCATGGCGGCCTTGGGCTGCGGTCCGAAGACCTGCTGGACGGAGGTGGGGAAGTCGGTCTGCAGCGCGCCCTGGCCGCCGCCCGCGACGAGCTGCCGGTCGCCGAAGACCTTGCCGAGCGTGGTCAGGGCCTTGACGACGGACGGGTCGGTCCACGGGATCTCGTGCCGGGCGAGCTTGTCGTAGAGCTCGGGCCCGGCCTGGGAGAGGTAGACGTTCTCGAACCAGTCGGTGAGCGGCCAGCCGGCCTGGCCGGCGACGGAGAAGGCCGGGGTGCCGGAGTCGGAGAGGGTGCGGCCGGCCTTGAGCAGGTCGTCGAAGGTGGCCGGGGGCTGGACGCCGGCGTTCTGGAAGGCGGTGGGGCTGTACCAGACGGTCGACTTGTCGGCGGCCTTGAAGTAGAGGCCGTACTGGGTGCCGTTGACGGTGCCGAGCGTGGACCAGATGCTCGCGTAGTTCTTCTTCGCGGCCTCGGTGACGCTGGGCGGGAGCGGCGCGAGCCAGCCCTTGTCGGCGAACTGCTTGACGACGCCGGGCTGGGCGACCATGACGACGTCCATCGGGTCGCCGCCCTCGATCTTGCTGCCGACGACGGTGGAGAGGTTGTCGCCGGTGGAGGTGTAGCTGACGGTGGCGCCGGTCTTCGCGGTGAAGGCGTCCAGGACCTTCTTGAAGTTCTCCTGCTCGGTGCCGCTCCAGACGGCGGCGACGGTCAGGCTCTGGCCCTTGAGCTCCTGGGTGGCGGAGCCGGACCCGGAGCCGCCGCCGCTGCCGCAGGCGGTCGTGGTGGCCGCGAGGACGACGGTGGTGGCCAGGGTGGGGAGGATGCTGCGGAGTCTCATCGTCGAGGCTTCCTTCGTGTGGGTGGGTGGTTGCACGAATCGGCGTCAGATCGCTTGTACGGAAGTGGACTTGATCCACCAGGCGGCGGTGGCCGGCGGCAGGAGGCCGTCGCCGCACGGGCCGCTGGCGAGCAGGGGAGGACCGGCGACCGGGGCCCGCGCGTAGGTGTCGCCGAAGTTGACGGCGCACACCAGGCCCTCGCCGCGGACGAACGCGAGGACCCCTTGCGGGGCCTCCAGCCACCGCAGCGTGCCTTCGCCGAGCTGGGGGAGTTCCCGGCGCAACTGCAGTGCGGTGCGGTACAGGTGGTAGACGGATCCGGCGTCGGCCCGCTGCCGTTCGGCAGTGTGGGCGGCGAACGCGGCCGGCTGCGGCAGCCAGGGCGCGGCCGGGGCGTCCGGCGGGCTGAATCCGAACGGCGCCTCGGTGCCCGACCACGGCAGCGGGATCCGGCAGCCGTCGCGGATGCCGGTGCGGCTGCCGGTCCGACGGAAGATCGGGTCGGTGACCAACTCGTCCGGCAGGTCGAGGACTTCGGGCAGTCCGAGCTCCTCGCCCTGGTAGATGTAGGCGGCGCCGGGCAGGGCGAGCATCAGCAGGGCGGCCGCCGCGGCCCGGGCGGGGCCCGAGGCGGGGTCCTGGCCGGCGAAGCGGGTCGTCGTGCGGACCTGGTCGTGGTTGTTGAGCACCCAGGTGACGGTCGAGCCGGTGGCGGTGATGTCCCGCACGGCGTCGTCGATCACCCGGTGGAAGTGCGCGAGGTCCCACGGCGCGTGCAGCAGGTGGAAGAAGAAGGCCTGGTGCAGTTCGTCGGGCCGCACGTACAGCGCCTGTTCGGCCGGGGTGGGCACGGAGGCCTCGCCGACGAGGAGGCGCTCGTGGCCGTCGCGGGCGGTGTACTCCTCGCAGACCGCCCGCCACCGGCGCCACACGCCGTGCACCTCGGGCTGGTTCCAGGCCAGCGGGTTGACCGAGTCGCGGGTGCGCTCGTCGACGTCCGGGTCGGGGGAGTCGGGCAGGTCGGGGTGCTTGTAGAGCCCGGCCGCGACGTCGATCCGGAAGCCGTCGACGCCGCGGTCCAGCCAGAACCGCAGGATCTCCTCGAAGTGGGTGCCGACGTCGGGGTCGCGCCAGTTGAAGTCCGGCTGTTCCGGGGTGAACAGGTGCAGGTACCACTGGCCGGGCCGCCCGTCGGGCTCGGTGACCCGGCTCCAGGCGGGGCCGCCGAACATGGCCCGCCAGTTGTTGGGCGGCAGTTCGCCGTGCTCGCCGCGGCCCTCGGCGAAGTGGAACCGGGCCCGCTCGGGGCTGCCGGGGCCGTTGGCCAGCGCCTTCCGGAACCACGGGTGCTCGCTGGAGCAGTGGTTGGGCACGACGTCCAGGACCAGCTTGAGGCCGAGCAGGCGGCAGTCCGCCACCAGGCGGTCGAACTCGGCGAGGTCCCCGTAGACCGGGTCGACGGCGCAGTGGTCGGCGATGTCGTAGCCGTGGTCGTGCTGGGGCGAGACGTAGAACGGGTTGAGCCAGACGCCGTCGGCGCCCAACTGCCGCACGTGGTGCAGGCGTTCACGGACGCCGGCGAGGTCGCCGACGCCGTCGCCGTCGGTGTCGCGGAAGCTGCGCACGTAGATCTGGTAGATCACCGCGTCGCGCCACCAGGGACGGGCGGCGGGGGCGATGAGGGCGTGTGACCGGGCGCGCGGCAAGGCGGCCGCGTCGCCGTCGGGGAGGGTGTGGGGCATCTCGCTACTCCAACGGTTATGCATTCGCGTTAGGTATAGCAGGCAGAGACGTCCGCTGTTAAGACCCTTCTTCGAAAGGGTTTTCCAGGGATTACGAACGAGTCAGACTGGCTCGACATAGATACGTGTTAGGTACTCGCGAGTAGGTGCTCAGGAACCGGGGGAACGCCCCCGAAGACGGCCGGCGCGAAGGCTCAGCCGACGATGGCGCGCAGGTCGGCCGCCAGCCGGGGCAGCGCCGCATCGGCGCTCCGGCGGCCCGACACGACCTCGAACGCCGACTCGCTGAACGCGAGGCTCAGCTGCTGGTACTGCGGCACGCTTGGGCGCGCCCCCGCCGCCAGGATCGCCGTGCGCAGCACCGGCAGGTACGGGAAGCGGGCCGTCAGCTCCGGATCCGTGTAGAGGTCCGCCCGTACGGGCGGCAGTCCGCCGTCGGTCAGCACGCGGGACTGCGCGCGGCGGCTCGTCAGGTAGCCGATCAGCGCCCGCGCGGTGCGCTGGTGCCGGGAGAACCGGCTGACCGCCAGCCCCGACCCGCCCAGCACGCCGCTGCCCGGCCCGTGCGGCCCCGGCAGCGGCACCACGCCGAACCGCCCCGCCACCGGCGAGCCGGCCGTGGCGACCTCGTGGTAGACGTACGGCCAGTTCCGCAGGAAGAGCAGGCCGCCGCGCTCGAACGCCGCGCGGGACTCCTCCTCCTGGTAGCCGAGCACCTCGGGCGGGATCCACCGGTCGCGCACGCCCCCGGCCAGGAACTCCAGCCCGGCCCGGGCCTGCGGGCTGTCCACCACGACCGAGCCGTCGCCCGCCAGCAGGTCCCCGCCCGCCGAGCGTATGGCCTCCAGCGCGTTGACGGCCAGCCCCTCGTACGGGCTCAACTGGCCCGCGTACCCGCCCAGTCCGTGCGCGGGCGCCAGCGTCCTGGCCTGCCGGGCCAGTTCGTCCCACGTCGTGGGCGGCTGCTCGCCGGCGGCGGCCAGCACGTCGCTGCGGTAGTACAGCAGGGCGGCGTTGGCGACGAACGGCACCGCGTACAGCCGCCCGTCGTACCGCCCGGTGCCGACGACCGGCGGCAGGAGGCCGTCCAGCGCGAACTCCGCCTCGTCCAGCGCCGCCGTCCAGCGGCGGGCCGCGAACTCGGCCGTCCACACGACGTCGATGTTGAGCACGTCGAAACGGCTGCCGCCGGCCGACAGCTCCCCGGCCAGCTGGGCGTGCACCTCGTCCGCCGCCGCCGGCAGCTCGACCAGCTCGGCCGGCTGGTCCGGGTGCTCGGCGTTCCAGTCGGCCAGCAGCCCGCCCAGGTAGTGCGTGGTGTCCCGGCCGGTGGCCAGCGTGACCGGCCCGACGCCCTGCGGATCGCCCGCCGCGTGCGAGCGCCCGGCCAGGCCGTACCAGGCGGACGCGCCCCCGGCCGCGAGCACCGCCGCCCCGCCCACCAGCGCGCGCGTCACGCGACGGCGGCCCGCGTGGGGCCCGGTGGGCGGCCGGTCTGCCATGGAGCTCCTTCATCGGGTCGGCGCGGGTGGGGCGCCGACGCACGTCCCTTTATACGGCCTCCCTGCTCAACGGCGCCCACCTGCCCGTACTGTGTGACCGAGGTGTAACCAGCGACGACGGAAGACCAGGGAAGAGGTGACGCCCGGTGCGCCATCAGCTGCTGGCGCTGCTGGCCCGGCAGCCCGCCTACGGGTACGAGCTCAAGCAGGGGCTTGAGCAGACCTTCGGCGCGGCGTACCCTCAGCCGAACATCGGCCAGATCTACGTGACCCTGAGCCGACTGGAGAAGTCCGGACTGATCCGCGGCACCGAGGTGACGCAGGAGGGCAGACCGGACAAGAAGGTCTACGAGATCACCGAGAAGGGCACCGCGGAACTCGCCGGCTGGTTCGAGGCCCCCACCGAAGGGCCGAGGGTCAGGGACGAGTTCTTCATGAAGCTGATCCTCGCCGAAGGCACCGACCTCGCCGACCGGCTGACGCTGATCAACAACCAGCGCCGGCACTGCATCAACACGATGCGCGGACTCAACAAGCTGGCCGCCACCGAACGCGGCAACCGGACCTCGCTGCTGCTGATCGAGGGCGCCGTCCTGCACCTGCAGGCCGACCTCGACTGGCTGGAGCGTTGCCAGGAGGAACTCACGTGAGCGGCTCGGAGCCGATACCGCCGCTGCTGGCCGCCGACGCCCTGGTGCGCTCGCACCTGAGCGGCTCGACCCTGATACCCGCCGTCCGCGGCATCAGCCTGCGGATCGACCGGGGCGAGTTCGTCGCCGTCACCGGCCCCTCCGGCGCCGGCAAGTCCACCCTGCTGCACCTCCTCGCCGGCCTGCTGCGCCCCGACGAGGGCGAGCTGCGGCTCGACGGCCGCCGGGTCGACGGGCTGCGCGAGGCCGCCTGGGCCCGCCTGCGCCGGCGCCACTACGGCATCGTCTTCCAGAGCGGCAACCTCCTCTCCGACTTCTCCGTCGCCGACAACATCGAACTGACCGCCGTCCTCGCCGGCCTGCCCGCCCGCACCGCCCGCGAACGCCGCCAGGAACTCCTGGAAGAGCTCGGCCTCGCCCACAAGGCCGCCGCCGGGCCCGGCGAACTCTCCGGCGGCGAACGCCAGCGCGTCGCCCTGGCCCGCGCCCTGGTCAACCGGCCCGACCTGCTCCTCGCCGACGAGCCCACCGGCAACCTCGACAGCCGCAGCACCCGCGACGTCCTCGCCCTGCTCACCCGCTACCACGAGCAGGGCACCACGATCGTGCTCGTCACCCACGACGCCCGGGCCGCCAGCACCGCCGACCGCGTCGTCAGCCTCTTCGACGGCCGGATCGCCGACGACGCCCGGGTCGAGGAGCCCCCGGCCGCGCGGCGCGGCGCCATCGGGGTCCGCGACATCATCGACTTCGGCGGCTGAGCCGGTGCGCGCCCTCCTCCGCTGGATCCGCGCCGACCTGCGCTCGCACCGCGTCCACGCCCTGCTCGTCGTCCTCGCCACCGGCGGCACCGCCGCGGCCCTCCTGCTCGCCGGAGCCCTGCTCGGCGCCGCCGCCGACCCGTGGCAGCGCCAGTTCCAGGCCGCCGGATCGCCCGACGTCCGTCTCGACTTGCGGCCGTCCGCGACCGCCCGGGCCGCCGGGGCCGAGAGCGCCCAGGCCGGGGGCGACGAACCGTCCGCCGCCCTGCTCGCGCGCGAACCCGGCGTCGTCGCCGTCTCACCGCCCCAGCACACGGCCGAGACCACCCTCGTCGGCCGCCGCCCCGACGGCGCCGCCACCGCGGGCCCCACCGACCGCACCACGCTCGTGCTGCGCGGCGACACCCCGGACGCGCCCCGCCCGCTGCTGCGCTCCGGCAGCTGGCTCGACCCGTCCGACAGCCACGGCATCGTGCTCGAACAGTCCGCGGCCGACGCCGCCTGGGCCCGCCCCGGGGACCGCCTGACCGTCCTCGACGGCCACGGCGGCCCGGTCGAACTGCGCGTCCTCGGCATCGCCGACAGCCCCGACCAACTGCCCAGCCAGGCCGCCGGCTACGACCTCGGCTGGACCCTGCCCGCCACCCTCGACCTCGTCCAGCCGGACCGGGCGGCCCAGGGCCTCACCCTCGGACTGCGCCTCGCCCACCCCTCCGACGCCGCCTACACCGCCCAGCGGGCGGTCAGCCTCCTCGGCGCCGACCGGGTCTCCCGGATCACCACCTGGCTCGACGCCCGCGACGCGCGGCAGCAGGACGACCGGCTCGCCGGCCTCCTGCTCGGGCTCTGCGGCCTGGCCGCGCTGCTCTCCGCCGCCCTCGCGGTGGCCGGCGCGGCCGGCGGCCGGATCCGCACCAGGACCGGCGACATCGCCCTGCTCAAGGCGCTCGGCTTCACCGCCGGCCAGGTCGCCTGGATGTTCATCGCCGAACAATTGCTCCTGGCCGGCACCGGCGTCCTGCTCGGCGCGGGCGGCGCCGCGATCGCCGCGCGCGCCGTCCCGGCCCTCGGCGGCGGGACGGACGTCCTCCACCGGCTCGTCCCCGGCGGCACCGCCGCCACCATCGGCGTCATGGCCGCCGCGCTCGTCGCCGTCGGTGCCGCCGCCGCCCTGCCCGCCCTGCGCGCCGCCCGGGTCGCCCCCGTCCCGCCGACCGACGGCACCCGACCGCCCGCCATGACGGCTCGCCCGGTCCGCCTCGGCCCGCTGCGGCGGCTGCCGCCCGCCCTCGTCCTCGGCCTCGGCGGCGTGCTGCGCCGGCGCTCCGGCCTGGTCGTCAGCGCCGTCCGGCTCACCGTCCCGGTCGTCGCCGCCACCCTGGCCCTGAGCACCTGGGCCACGCTCGACGCCGTCACCCGGCCCGACGGCGGCGTCACCGCCCCGTCCGTCACGGCCCGCCGGGCCAGCCCCGAACGCACGCCGGACGACGCCGCCATCGCCGCCGCCCTGGCCGCCGACCCCGCCGTCCGCGGCGCCTACCCCGGCAGCGAGATGCAGGCCCTCGCGCCCGGCCAGTCCGCGACGCTCACCCTGCGCGCCGTCGGCACCACCGACGCGCCCTACCCGTACACCGTCGTCGAGGGCCGGGCGATCCGCGCGACCGACGAGGCCGTCGCCGGCCAGGGCGCCCTCGACCTGCTCGGCGCCAAGGTCGGCCAGTGGGTGCGCGTCACCACCGGCGGCACCCCGCGCATCCTGCACGTCGTCGGGCGCGACCTCGAACCCGAGCACGGCGGCCGCGTCCTCTCCACCGGCTTCGACACCCTCGACCGGCCCGGCGACCCCACCCGCCCCGACTTCTGGCAGCTCGCGCTGCGCCCCGGCCACGACCCGGCCGAGGTCCAGCGCGACCTCCCCGCCCGCGCCGGACTCGCCGGGCAGGTCGAGCTGCGCCTCCCGGCTGGCCCCGTCACCCGACCCGGCGCGCTGCGGGCCAGCGTGGTCGGGCTGCTGCTCCTGCTCGCCCTCATCTGCCTGGTGGAACTGCTCACCACGGCCGCGGCGGGCTTCCACGAGCGGCGCCGCGACCTCGGCCTGCTGCGGGCGCTCGGCCTGACCCCGGGCCAGTCCGCCGTCGTGCTGGCCGTTCGCGGCACGGCCATCGCCCTGCCCACGGTCGCCGCCGGGGCGGCCGCCGGCATCCCGTTCGTCCGGTGGCTGATCGACCGCCAGGGCGAGCTGGGCGGCATCGGCGCGGGCATCGCGCGGGCCCCGTCGCTCTGGACGGTCCTCGCCCTGGCCGCCCTCGGTGCCGCGACGGCGGCCGTCCTCTCCGCCCTCCCGGTCGTGCGTGCCCGCCCGTCCACCCGGACCCCGGACGTCCCCGGCACATAGCTCAGGGGAGGATGGGCACCGCGTGTGAGTCTTGAGAGGGGACAACGGTGCAACTGCCCGCCGACGTCGGCGCCGAGATTGACGACCTGTGCCGGGAGGGCGACGCCGTCGCCGGGATGGGCGAGCTCGACGAAGCCAAGCAGCGCTACCTCGAAGCGCTGCGGCTGTTGCCCGGCGATCCCCGGCAGTGGGCGGCCTCGACCTGGATCTACGTCGCGATCGGGGACGTCCACTTCCGGACCAGGGTGTACGACAAGTCGCACAAGTGCTTCCACAACGCCGTCCAGTGCCCCGGAGGACTCGGAAACCCGTACGTCCACCTCCGCCTGGGCCAGACCGCGTTCGAGCTGGGCGACCACGACCGGGCTGCGGACGAGCTGACCAGGGCGTACATGGGCGGCGGGCCGGAGATCTTCGCGGAGGACGCCCCCGAGTACCTCGCGTTCCTGCGGACGCGCGCCGACCTGAACGACGGCACCTGAGCCCGCCGGGGCGTTCAGGGCCGGCGGCCGCGGAACGTCCGGCGCAGGTCGTCCACCCAGGCGTCCGGGTTCTCCCAGGGGATGAAGTGGCCGCCGTGGTCATGGGCGTTGACGTTGACGTGGTTGAACCAGGCGGCCTGCGGGCCGGTTTCGAACGCCCGGACGCGCTCGTCCGCGGTGTGGACGCCCGGCGGGTTCTCGTACGTGACGAAGGTGAGGCCGACCGGGGCCTCCACAGCCGGGGCGCGGTCGTGGGCGGGGGACCACGGGTAGCGGTTGGCGTTGGCGTAGTAACGCATCGACGTGGCGATGGAGTTGTTCACCCAGAAGATCGTGGCGTGCGTGAGCAGGTCGTCCCTGCTGAAGACGGACTCGACGTCGCCGCCGTTGTCGCTCCAGGCGTTCCACCGCTCCAGCAGCCAGGCGAGCAGCCCGGCGGGCGAGTCGCTCAGCCCGTGGGCCAGGGTGGCACCGTCGAGCACGTGCACGGCGAGGTGCGACGCCCAGCGGTGGTCCTGCTCGACGATGCGCGCGCGGACGTGGGCGGGCTGGTCGTCGGTGAGGGGCCGGTTCCGGGCGAAGTCCCAGGCGCGGGGACCGTTGAAGAAGTCGAGCGGCAGGCCGGAGCCGATGTGGATGCCGTACAGCTCGTCGGCGTACTTGTGGCCGAGCTGGCTGGAGACGAGCGCGCCGATGTCGCAGCCCCCGGCGGCGTACCTCCCGTACCCCAGGGTCCCGGTCATCAGGGTGTGCCAGAGGTCGGCGACCTTCCAGAAGTTGACGTCCGGAAAGCCGGTGAGCGGCCCGGGGAAGCCGAAGCCGGGCAGGGACGGCACGATGACGTCGAACGCGTCGGCCGGGTCCCCGCCGAAGGCCGCCGGGTCGGCGAGCGGCCCGATCACCTTCGACCAGTGCCAGAACGTCCACGGCCAGCCGTGGGTGAGGATCAGCGGGACCGGGCGCGGGCCGCGGCCGGCCTCGCGCAGGAAGTGCACCGGGACGCCGGAGACCTTCACCACGTAGTGCTCGTGGACGTTGATCGCGGCCTCGGCCTTGCGCCAGTCGTAACCGTCCCGCCAGTGGGCGACCAACTCGCGGAGGTAGCCGGCCGGGACGCCGTAGGACCAGTCCTCGTTGCCCTCGTCCGCCGGCGGCCGGGTCGAGGCGAGACGGGCGCGGAGGTCGGCGAGGACCTCGTCGGGCACGTGGATCGGGGTGGGCTCCAGCGGGAAGGCGGGCGTGGTCATGGCGTGGCTCCTTCCGGGGTGGGCAGGGCCGACGCTACCGCGTTCCCGCCGGGCCGCGCGGTTCTCGCGGGGGGCGAGGCGGCAACGGCCCGCGGAAGCCGACCCGGTGACGGTACCTCAGCCGCACCAGTTCGATCACCGCGGTGACCGTCACCGCGACCGGCCCGGCCAGCAGTCCGGCCACCGAGGCCGCGTCGTGCGTCGACGTGTGCTTGGTGTCGACCAGGGTGACGTGCCCGAGCAGGGTGAGCCAGACCAGCAGCGCCGCGACCAACGGCCGCACCAGCGGGTGACCGCCCACGGCGAAGGAGTTGCGGTGCATCAGGTACACCGACGGGAGGGTGAACGCCGGCAGCCAGATCGCCACCAGCAGGTTCAGCCCGACCGTGTTGCCGATGTACGCGTTGGCATCGGACTTCATCATCACCAGGAACGCCGCGAACGTGGCCACACCGGTGAACACCGGCCGGGCCACCAGGCGCGCCACCCGCCGCCTGGTGCCGCTCCGGGCCAGCAGCACCAGCGGCACACAGGCGAGCAGCAGCGCGGCCGGCCCGCTGAGCAGCATCACGATGCTGTCCCCGAACGAGTCGAGGAACAGCTCGTTGGCGGAGGCGCCGTTCGCCACCCGCACGACGAAGAGGACCAGGCCGAGACCGAGCAGCGCCCGGGCCAGCATGAGCCGCTCCACCAGCGGGTCGAGCGTCTGCGCCACCAGCTGCGTGACCACCGGCTGCAGCATCGGATCCAGCAGCTCCGCCCCCGCCAGCGACGCGACCCCGGAGGCCGACATCCGCATCATCCGGTAGGGCCCGTACAACCGGCTCGCCAGCCGCCAGGGCAGCACCACGTCGAGCACCCAGTCCCGCGGTGGCCGCCGCGGCACCGGCGGCTGCCAGTAGGGCGGCCGCTCGTACCCGGCCGCGAGGCCGCCCGGCGGCACGGACGTGGTCATGGACGGCCCCCCGTGGTCGTCGGAACGCTTCGCACGTCGAAGCGCTGAAACCGTGCCAGCTCACGGGGGCGGTGCGCAATCCTATTTGCCGTCCTTTCGCCGTGCGATGGCGGCGGGGGTGACGGGGGTGAAGAAGTTGACGAGGTTCCCGTCGGGGTCGCGGAGCAGCAGCGACCGGTTGCCCCACGGCATGGTGGTGGGCCCGGCGACGAAGTCGGTGACGAAGGAGGTCAGCTTCTCGTGGACGAGGTCCACGTCGTCGACCAGGAACTCGGTGATGACACTGTCGTTGGCCGCCGGCCGGGCGGAGCCCGGGGCGAACAGCGGGACGGTGCGGGTGCCGGCGATCGCGAGGGTCGCGCCCCCGACGGCGATCTCGGCGAAGTCCTCGGTGGCCCACGCCGCCCGGGCCCCGGTGGCCAGCTCGTAGAAGTCGACGAGGCGCGCGACGTCGGCGGTGATGATGCGGATCGAGACGAATTCCATGGCGGGCTCCTCGGCCGTTCGGAAGGTGTGCACGAGGCGTGCACGGGTTTGTACGTCGCAGGCTAGGAGAAATAGGGGACAGAATCGGTCCACTATTCGCGTTAGGCTGCGAACATGCCCCGACCTACCGGCCGCGTCCTCACGCTCCTGGAGCTGCTGCAGTCGGGCGGCACCCGCACCGTGGCCGAACTCGCCGAGCGGCTCGGCGTCCAGGGGCGCACCGTGCGGCGGTACGTGGACCAGCTGATCGACCTGGACGTGCCCGTGGAATCGGTGCGCGGCCGCTACGGCGGGTACCGGCTCGCCCCCGGCTACCGCCTGCCTCCGCTGATGCTCAACGACGACGAGGCACTGGCCGTGCTGCTCGGCCTGGTCGCCGGCCGTCGAACGGGCCTGGCGGCGGCGGAGCGCACGGCGGGCGAGACGGCGGCGGCGAAGATCCGGCGGGTGCTGCCGAAGCACGTCGCCCGCCGGCTCGACACGCTCATGGAAGCCCTCGCCTTCACGGACCGGCCCGGTGAGTTCGAGACCCCGGACGCCGAGGTCCTGCTCACCGTCGCCGACGCCGTGCGCCACCGCCGCCCGCTCTCGATCCGCTACACCGACCGCGACGGGCGCCGCAGCGACCGCACGCTCCACGCGTACGGGATCGTCGCTCACGCGGGCCGTTGGTACGTCACCGGTCAGGACGCCCGGCTCGGCGAGGGCCGTACCTTCCGGCTCGACCGCATCGCGGACGCCAGGCCCCTGCCCGGCTCGTTCGAGGCGCCCGAGGGCCCCGATCCGGCCCAGCGGGTGCTGTCGGCCTTCGCCACGGCCGACTACCGGCACGAGGTGACCGTACGGATCCACGGAACGGTCGAGCAGATCCGCGCTCACCTCCCCGCCGCCGTCGCGATCCTGGAGGAGGAGGGGGAGGAGGAGACGGCCGAGTGCTGGCGCCGTGTCGAGCTGCGGGTGGAGCGCCTCGACTGGCTCCCGGCGGTCCTCGCCGCCCTCGACCGCCCCTTCGTCATCGACCGCCCCGCCGAACTGCGCGACCTCGTCCTCGCCCTGGCCGACCGCCTCACGTCCCACGCCCGCCGAGCCTGAGCGCCCGCCCCGGTCGGGTGGGTTCGCCGTGGCTGCGGTGCACGAAGCCTGCCGGGACGGCCTTCATGCCCCCGCAGGACCCTGATCGTCCTGCTCTTGCGCCTGCGCCCAGGTGGCCGCCCATTCGCCGAGCGGCCGGAGAGCGTCGCCGAGCTCCGTCCCCAGCCGAGTGAGCTCGTAGCCATCGGCCGAGGGGGCGATGATCCCGCCTGACGAGAGTTCGCGAAGTCGCTGGTAGAGGACGCTGGACGACATGCCTGCGCACCGTGCCAGCAGCGCCCGCGCACCGAGCGGACCGGCCCGCAGCTCCCAGATGATGCGCAGCGCCCACCGACGGCCGAAGAGGTCCATCGCGGCCATGATCGGACGGCCGGTCGTCGATCCACGAACCGGTGTTCCTGGGCGCGGTGTCGGCATGGTCCTCCTTGTGTTTCGTTATCAGAAACACTAGCATCCACCGCGTGTTTCTGATTTAGAAACAATCTCGAGGGGGCACCGAATGACCGCAACAGGAACCGGAACACCGACCGCGACCGGCATACGCCTGCACGCACCGGCCCCGGGCTGGTCGATCGACGCGGACGTCGTGGTCGTCGGCTCCGGCGTGGCGGGCCTCACCGCCGCCCTCCGCTGCACGGCAGCCGGCCTGCGCACCGTCGTCGTCACCAAGGCCCGCCTGGACGACGGCTCCACCCGCTGGGCCCAGGGCGGCATCGCGGCCGCGCTCGGCGAGGGCGACTCCCCTCAGCAGCACCTGGCCGACACGCTGGTCGCGGGGGCCGGACTCTGCGACGAGAGCGCGGTCCGCGCCCTGGTCACCGAGGGTCCCGACGCGGTACGCCGCCTCATCGCCGCCGGCGCCCACTTCGACACCTCGCCCGAGGGCGACCTCCAGCTCACCCGTGAGGGCGGCCACCATCGCCGCCGCATCGTCCACGCGGGCGGCGACGCCTCGGGCGCGGAGGTCTCCCGTGCCCTGGTCGAAGCGGTCCGTGCCGCAGTGGTCCGGACGATCGAGAACGCCCTGGTCCTGGACCTGCTGACGGACGCCGAAGGCCGTACGGCCGGCGTCACCCTGCACGTCATGGGCGAGGGCCGGCACGACGGCGTCGGCGCGGTCCGCGCCCCGGCCGTCGTCCTCGCGACGGGCGGCATCGGCCAGGTCTACTCCGCGACGACCAACCCCTCGGTCTCCACCGGAGACGGCGTGGCACTCGCCCTGCGCGCCGGAGCCGACATCGCCGACCTCGAATTCGTCCAGTTCCACCCCACGGTCCTCTACCTGGGGCCGGGCGCGGGGGGCCAGCAGCCCCTGGTGTCCGAGGCGGTACGGGGTGAGGGCGCCCACCTGGTCGACGCAACGGGCACCCGGTTCATGCTCGGGCAGCACGAACTGGCCGAACTGGCGCCCCGCGACATCGTCGCCATGGGCATCACGCGCCAGATGCAGCTCCACGGCACCGAGCACGTGTACCTGGACGCCCGTCACTTCGGCGCGGAGATGTGGGAGAGCCGCTTCCCCACGATCCTCGCCGTCTGCCGCAGCCACGGCATCGACCCGGTCACGGAGCCGATTCCCGTCTTTCCCGCCGCCCACCACGCCTCGGGTGGCATACGGACCGACCTGCGCGGCCGCACCACGGTCCCCGGCCTCTACGCCTGCGGCGAGGTCGCGTGCACCGGGGTCCACGGCGCCAACCGCCTCGCCTCCAACTCCCTCCTTGAGGGCCTGGTCTTCGCGGAACGCATCGCGGAGGACATCACGGCGACCGCGCGCGAGCACACCGACCCGGTGTTCCCCGAGGGCACCACGCTCCCGCTCCTGGCCCCCGAGACCCGCCTCGCGATCCAGCGGATCATGACGAGGGGCGCCGGAGTGATCCGCTCCGCGGCGAGCCTCGCCGAGGCGGCCGCGCACCTCGAAGCGATCAGGGCGGACGCGGACGCCGAGGCCCCCGACGGCCGCGAGCCGGCCGTCCCCGGCGTCGAGGCCTGGGAGGCGACGAACCTCCTGTGCGTGGCCCGCGCCCTGGTCGCCGCGGCCCGACTCCGCGAGGAAACCCGCGGCTGCCACTGGCGCGAGGACCACCCGGATCGCGAAGACGCCGACTGGCGCCGCCACTTGGTCGTCCGGCTGCAGTCGGACCGCTCGCTCGCGGTCCACACCACGGACACCACGGAATTCCCCCCTACCGTTCCTCCCCTTCTCCAGGAGGTATGACCGTGAGCACCTTTGACCTTCCCCTCCTCCCGGCCGACGGCCGCAGCGACGACTGCGGTGAGGCGGGCGGCCTTGACCCCGTCCTCGCCCGGCTCCTCAAGGACGCGGGCCTGGACCCGGTCGAGGTCGAGGACATCGCGCGCACGGCACTCGCGGAGGACCTGGCCCGGGGCGTGGACGTCACCACGCTCGCGACGGTCCCCGAAGAGGCCGTGGCGACAGGCGACTTCACCGCGCGCGAGGCGGGCACCGTCGCCGGGATCCACATCGCCGAAGCAGTGCTCTCGGTGGTCTGCGCGGACACCTTCGAGGTCGAGCGCCACGTCGAGGACGGCGACCGCGTCGAGGCGGGCCGGAAACTCCTCTCGGTCACCGCCCGCACCCGCGACCTGCTCACCGCCGAGCGCAGCGCCCTCAACCTCCTCTGCCGCCTCTCGGGCATCGCAACGGCCACCAGCGCCTGGGCTGACGCACTCGACGGCACCAGGGCCAAGGTCCGCGACACCCGCAAGACGACCCCGGGCCTGCGCTCCCTGGAGAAGTACGCGGTCCGCTGCGGCGGCGGCGTCAACCACCGCATGTCCCTCTCGGACGCGGCCCTGGTCAAGGACAACCACGTGGTGGCGGCGGGAGGCGTGGCCGAGGCCTTCACGCTCGTCCGCGAAAGCTTTCCCGGCCTCGCGATCGAGGTGGAGGTCGACACCCTCACCCAGCTCGCCGAAGTCCTGGAGGCCGGCGCGGACTTGATCCTCCTGGACAACTTCACCCCGGCGGAGACGGCCGAGGCGGTGGCCCTGGTCGACGGCCGGGCGATACTGGAGTCCTCCGGCCGCCTGACCCTCGACACGGTCCGCGCGTACGCCGAGGCGGGTGTCGACTACCTCTCGGTCGGAGCCCTGACGCACTCCTCGCCGATCCTCGACATCGGCCTGGACCTCCGACACGACCGGAAGCACCGGCTCGTACGCACGAGTACCACCGCACGTTCGGCTCCGGGTCGTACCTGAGCGGGGGAAAGCCGGACCGCCCGGGCGCCGGCTCGGGGGAGTCGGTGCCCGGGCGGTCCGGGGGTGTTCTGGAGTGCGGTCAGGCGGTGACCTTCTCGGGCTGCTCCGCCTGGATGTCGGCGGGCTGCCCGGCGGGGGTGTTCTCCCGGGGCTCGGGGAGCACGGCCATGATCACGGCGGAGATCACGATGGTCGCCGCCCAGGCGAGCCCGTACTTGCCGACCGGGGTGCCGGAGAGCGGGCCGGCGAACCAGTCGCACTTGGTGAAGGCGAGCCCGAAGAGCAGTGCGAGCACCCAGGACACCATCGCCTGCCAGCAGAAGCCGCCCGCGTACCAGTAGCGGCTGTTCCTGCTGGTGTCCATCAGCGCGGCGGCGTCGTAGCGCACCGCGCGCGACCGGCGGCGGTACATGTCCACCGCGTAGACGCCGATCCAGGCCGAGAAGGAGACGGCGAGCAGGATCAGGAAGGTGATGAAGGAGCCCAGGAAGCTCTTGGCGACCAGCATCAGCAGCAGGCCGCCGACCAGCGAGATCACGGCGTTGATGCTGACGGCCAGGGCGCGCGGGAGCTTGACGCCCATGGTCTGCGCGGTGAAGCCGGCCGAGTACATGGAGAGGCTGTTGATCAGCAGCATGCCCACGATCGCGGTGAGCAGGTAGGGCACGGCCAGCCAGGTCGGCAGCAGGTCGCCGAGGAAGGAGACCGGGTCCGCGGCCTCGGCCAGGCCGGGGGAGGCCACCGCCATGACGGCGCCCATCAGCACCATCGGCACCATGACCAGGCCGGCGCCGGAGACCGTCACGCCGACGATCTTCTTGCCGGACGCGGCGTGCGGCAGGTAGCGGGCGAAGTCGGGACCGGTCGGGACCCAGCTGATGCCGCCGGCGGCGATGGTTCCGATGCCGGCAACCATCATCGCGGTGGTGCCCGCGGGCTTGGCGAAGACCTCGCTCCACTTCATGGTCGCGATCAGGTAGCCCAGCACCAGGACGCTGAAGAGGCCGAAGAGGTACGTCGACCAGGTGTTGCAGACGTTCAGCGCCTTGCGGCCCATGCCGGAGACCAGGAAGGTGCAGGCGACGAAGGCGAACAGCGTGATCACGATCAGCGCGGTGTTGCTCTTGACGCCGAACATCAGGTCGAGGACGGTCAGCACGGCGTAGGCGCCGGTGACGGCGTTGATCGTCTCCCAGCCGAACCGGGCGATCCAGAGGATCGCGCCGGGGAAGAGGTTGCCGCGCACCCCGAAGGTGGCCCGCGAGAGGGTCGCGCCCGGCGCCCCGCCCCACTTGCCGGAGACCGACAGCACGCCGACCATGCCGAAGGAGGCGAGCGCGGCGCACGCCGCGACGATCAGGACCTGCCAGAAGTTCAGCTGGTTGAACACGACCAGGGCGGCACCCATGGTGAGCAGCAGGACGCTGATGTTCGCCGCGACCCAGGTCGGGAAGAGCTCCCGGACTCTGCCCCCGCGCTCGTGGTCGGGGACGGGTTCGATACCGCGGGTCTCTATCGCGCCGTCGACGTCGACGGTGGACAGGTTGTCCATGAGGGTGGCTCCGTGCGTGTGAAGCGGGAGATGAATCAGGCAAATGCAACATCTATGGAACTCTTCGCGCGTAGCGCGGGAGTTGGGTCATCATACGATGTTCTAGATGTGACCTGATTGATGCGGTTGCTTGCTGGTGATCAGCCGACCGCGGACCATCGCCGTCGTGTCGCGCCGCCGAACCGGTGCGGCGGCGATCTAGCGTGGTCCACCGTGCCCTCCCCGAACGCCCCGTCCCACGGCGCCCGCCCGCAGGTGCGCGTCGGCGCCCTGCTGCGACGGCCGATGCTGTGGCTGGTCCCGTCCGTGCTCGCGGCGCTGGTCGCGCTGGGGCTGTCGCTGCTCTACATGGGCAGCATCCTCGATCCGAATGGCAACCTGCACCGCCTGCCGGTCGCCGTGGTGAACGCGGACACCGGCGCGCCGCTGCCCGGGCAGCAGCAGAACCTCGGGGCGCAGGTGACAGGGGCGGTCGTCGCGGCCTCGCCCGCGGGCTCGGTGGAGTGGCGGCAGGTCGGGCGGGCCGAGGCGCAGGACCAGTTGGCCTCCGGCAAGGTCTACGGCGTGCTGGTGATCCCGGAGGACTTCACGGCCTCGGTCGGGGCGCTGACCACGTCGGGTGCGACGTCGCGGCCCACCATCACCGTGCTGACCAACCCGGGCGTGGGCAGCCTCGGCTCCTCGCTCGCGTCCCAGATCAACCAGAACGCCGCCCACCAGGCCTCGCTGACCATCGGGAAACAGCTGGCCGCGACCGGGGCCGACGCGACCACTCGGCTGCTGCTGGCCGATCCCGTCACGGTGGTGGTGCAGGTCGGCCACCCGATCGGGAGGCACAGCGGCCTCGGACTGAGCGCGTTCTACTACACGCTGCTGCTGGTGCTCGCCGGGTTCATCGGCGGAAACCTGGTCCACAACGGCGTCGACACCGCCCTCGGCTACGCGGACAGCGAGATCGGCCCCTGGCACACCCGCCGGCCCACCGTCCCGATCGACCGGACCCGGACGCTGGTGCTGAAGATGGTGATGACCGCCGGGATCTCGGTGCTGACCACGTCGATGGTCATGGTGGCCTGCGTCGTCGTGCTCGGCATGGACGCCTCGCACATCCCGCTGCTGTGGATCTTCTCCTACTGCGCCTGCCTCGCCGTCGGCCTCGGCGTCCAGGCCATCAACGCGGCGTTCGGCAGCATCGGGCAACTGGTGTCGATGTTCGTCTTCATCGCCCTGGCCCTGCCCTCCTCCGGGGCGACCATCCCGCTGGAGGCCACCCCGGCCTTCTACCGCTTCCTGGGCGCCTTCGAACCGATGCGGCAGCTCAGCGCGGGCGTCCGGGCCATCCTCTACTTCGACGCCCGCGCCGACGCCGGGCTGACCCGCGCCTGGATCATGATCGCGGTCGGCTTCGCGGCCGCCCTGGCCTTCGGCTTCGCGATGACGCGCTACTACGACCGCAAGGGCCTCAAGCGCCTCACCCCGCAACCGGTGGAAGCGCCGCCGGCGGAGGCCTGACCGGACCGTCGCCGGTGACGGGTCCGGAAGGAGGGGGCGGGGCGAGCGCCGGCCCGGCTCCCTGGCAGGATGGCCCGGCTCGGTGCCGACCGGTTCGGGCTGCGTGGATCTTGGAGAACCCGATGAGCGACCCCCGGCCCGCCGCCGCTCCCGTGACCGTGGCCACCGACGCGGGCATGCTCGCGCTGTGGAGCCCGGCCGCGTTCTCCGGGGTGGTCGACCATGCGAGCTGGGAGCCGGAGCTGTCGGAGGAGGAGGGCCAGCTCCGGCACATCCGGGCCGGGGCGTTGGTGCCGATCAACATCCGCTCGGACGGCGCCTTCGGCGTCGTGGTCCGGGCCGGCTCCGCAGCCGCGGACGCCCGGCTGACCGAGCGCGAGTCGGCGTACGTCGTCGTGTCCTCGAAGCCGTACCTCCTCCGCTCGCGGGGCGTGGCCTGTCTCAGCGGGATCGAGGCCGTCGCCGGTGAGCCGTGGCCCGACACGGTTCGGCTCGACCTGGCGGACGGCGACCACTCGGTGGTCGTCCACCTGATCGACTGGGAGGCCGAGCCGGGGAGCACCGCCGACGGGAAGCCCTCGGAGAGCGCGCTCGCCGACTTCGTCGTGCTGGTGAACCCGGCCTCGGCCGCCGCCTCCGGGCCGTACCGCGTGGCGACGGACACCTTCGAGCTCGGCGAGTGACCGCCGGGCGGTTCCGGACCGGTTCTAGCCGCAATGCCGTGTAGATAGGGCGTGGGGCCTGTGCGTCGGCCCCTGGACCGGGGGCGGAGCTCCGGCTAGAACCGTGTCGACCAAGACCGAGTTCGACGCTCCCTGAGGATCGCCCTCTGGGAAAGAATCAGCGGACACACGAACCGATCAGGGGAACGCATGAGTTCACGACACCGCTGGGCGATAGCCATCTGGGCCGCAGTACTGCTCGTCGGCTGCGCCTCGACGCCGTCGCCGCAGGAGGGCGCCCGCCTTTCGCCCGAGGCTCGCGACTACCTCACCGAGGCCCTGGACCTCATGCAGCAGCAGTCGCTGCACAGGGCCGAGGTGGACTGGAAGGCCGTCCGCGCCCAGGCCTTCGACCGCGCCGGCGAGGCCCGCACCCCTGCCGAGACATATCCCGCCATCAACGGCGCCCTGGGCGCACTCGGCGACCACCACAGCCACTTCTTTCCACCTGCCGAGGCTGGCGAGGCCGACGGCGGCCCCGACGTCGTCAACGCACCGACGGCGCGCCAACTCCCCAACCGGATCGGCTACCTGGCGCTTCCCTCGGTGAACGGCTCGGACCGCACCTACGCCGAGTACGTTCGGCAAGGTCGCGCTGCGGCCGCCGCGACGGACCGGGCGGGCGCCTGCGGGTGGGTGGTGGACCTGCGCGACGAGACCGGCGGCGGGATGTGGGCGCCGCTCGCGGTGGCGGGGCCGATCCTCGGGGACGGCCCGGTCGGCGGCTTCGTCACCCCGGACGGCAAGCGGGCCGTGTGGTCGATCCGCGGTGGTGTGCCCTACCAGGACGACAGCCCGCAGGCCTCCGCCGAGGGCGTCACCCCGCTCACCGTCCCCAACCCGCCGGTCGCCGTGCTCACCGCCCGGAGGACCGGCAGCGCGGGCGAGGCCGTCACCATTGCGTTCATCGGCCGACCGGTCACCCGAAGCTTCGGCCAGCAGACCTTCGGGGTGCCCACCGGCAATGCCCCGCACCGTCTGTCCGACGGCGCCGTCATCGTTCTCACCGGCGCCGCCGAGACGGACCGCACCGGCCGTGTCCATGACGGCCCGATCCACCCCGACGAGGAGATAGACACCCCTGCCCGTAAGGGCACCGACCCCACCCTGGACGCCGCCACCGCCTGGCTGTCGACCCAACCCGCCTGCAAGAGCTAGCCGCAACGCCGTGTCCAGTCATGGGTCTGGTGTGGTCAGGATGTCGATGCTGATGGTGGCCTTGTAGCTGGTCCGGTCGACGGTGCCTTTGGCGTTGTACTTGGAGATCGCGCGTTTGACGACGCGGGGTCGGGTGCGGATGCGCCGGTCGGGCATGAGGTCGGCCAGGACTCGTCGGCCGATGGTGCCGACTAGGTTCTGTACGGCGGATCTTGTGACCGTCGCATGATCGGCTCGTTGTACTGGTCATGGGGCGGGGAGATCTGAGCAAGGACGAGTGGGACC
>NZ_JBHVPD010000034.1:0-84850 GCF_042887525.1 Kitasatospora sp. NPDC057936 | reverse complement strand
CCGACGTGCCCGCCCATGTTGGCGTGCATCGTCTTCTCGGTGCTGCCGAAGGCGTCGAACAGGTCCAGAGCCCGCTGGCGGGGGTTCCCTTCGTCGTCCCACTGGAGCAGGAACAGCAGTGGGATGGTGATCCGCCGCGCCTCCTCGCGCTGGGCCAGGGGCACGTAGCCCCCGGCGAAGAAGCCGGCGGCGGCGATGCGGGGCTCGGTCACCGCGAGCCGGATGCCGACGGCGGTCCAGCCCGAGTAGCCGACCGGTCCGTCGATCCCGGGCAGGGACAGGAGGGCGTCCAGGGTGGCCCGCCACTCCGGGACCGCGTTCTCGACCAGCGGGCCGATGAAGGACTCGAAGATCCCGTCGACCGGCTCGCCGGCCTGCATCGCCCGGCGGAGGTCGGCGCGGGCCCGGTCGTCGGCGGCGGAACGGGGGCGGCCACCGCACCCGGCCGCGTCGATGGTGGCCACCGCGTAGCCCTGCGAAGCGGAGTACCGGGCCCGGGCCACGAGCCGGGGCTCGTTCTTGGGCAGGCCGTTGTTGTGGGCCATGAGGATCAGCGGAGCTGGCGCGGATCCGGGCGTCCACAGGGTGCCGGGGATCTGGCCGAGGGTGAATTCGCGTTCGAGGACGCCGTTGTCGAGGCGCTGCTCGGAGGTGAACTGCATGGTCGTGCCTTTCGGGAGTGCACTGGAACGGCGCTCCCGGACGACCTATCGTCCGACCGTGACCCCGGAGGAGAGCACCCATGTCGAATCTGCGTTCACGGGTACCACCTCCTCGTTCTCTCGCACGGCCTCCGGCAGGTTAGCAGCGGCCGCCGCGGTCCACCAAAGCGTTTTTCGCGCGGGCCCGGGGCCCGCCGTCGAGGCGGTCGGGCTCGGTCTCGGCGGGTCGAATGTCAGTGCCACTCGCCATGATGGCGTCATGAAGGACATCGCCTCCACGGCCTCCCCTGTCGCCCTGACCTCGACGGACGCGTACACCGACGCCGTCGCCACCGCCGTGCGGGCCGCCGCCGCGTACTACGCCGACGGCGGCACGCCGCTCGGGGACGACGAGTACGACGCGCTCGTCCGCGCGATCGAGGCGTACGAGCTGGCGCACCCCGACGAGGTGCTGCCCGAGACGCCGACCGGGAAGGTCGCGGGCGGGGCGGCGGTCGGGGACGTGCCGCACAGCGTGCCGATGCTCTCGCTGGACAACGTGTTCTCGGCCGAGGAGCTGGAGTCCTGGGCGGCCGGTCTGGAACGCCGCCTGGGCCGGCCCGTCGCCGCCTGGTGCGTCGAGCCGAAGCTGGACGGCCTCGCCGTGGCCGCCCGGTACCGGGCCGGGCGGCTCGCCCAGGTGCTCACCCGGGGCGACGGCCTCGCGGGTGAGGACATCACGCATGCAGCCGACGCCGTCCTCGGCCTGCCGGCCCGGCTCGCCTGGCCGCTGGACGTCGAGCTGCGCGGCGAAGTCCTGCTCACCCACGAGCAGTTCGAGCAGGCCAACGCCGTCCGCACGGCCCACGGCGCCACGCCCTTCGCCCACCCGCGCAGCGGCGCCGCCGGCACCCTGCGCGCCAAGGACCGTCCGTACCGCGTCGAGCTGACGTTCTTCGCCTACGACGCCCTCGGCCTGCCCGGCCTCGACCACGCCGCCCTCCTCGCCCGGCTCGCCGAGCTCGGCGCGAACACCGCCGCCACCACGGACGCCGCGCCCCGCCGCTGCGCGAGCCTGGCCGAGGCGCAGCGGCGCATCGACGAGATCGCCGCCCTGCGCGCCGCGCTGCCGTTCGGCATCGACGGCGTCGTGGTGAAGGCGGACGCGGTGGCGGACCAGGAGGAGGCCGGTTCGGGCTCGCGCGCGCCGCGCTGGGCGGTGGCCCGCAAGCTCCAGGCGCAGCACAAGGTCACCCGGCTGCTCGCGGTGGAGTGGAACGTCGGTCGCACCGGGATCATCGCGCCGCGCGCCGTCCTCGAACCGGTCGTGATCGACGGTGTCACGGTCACGTACGCGACGCTGCACAACCCGGCGGACATCGAGCGCCGCGGCCTGATGCTCGGCGACCAGGTGTTCGTCTACCGCGCGGGGGACGTGATCCCGCGCGTGGAGGCGCCGCTGGTGGACGAGCGCACCGGCGCCGAGCAGCCGATCGCGTTCCCCGAGGTGTGCCCGCGCTGCGGTGACGCGATCGACACGTCCGAGCAGCGCTGGCGCTGCGTGCGGGGCAGGGGCTGCCAGGCCGTGGCCTCGGTGATCTACGCGGCCGGGCGCGACCAGCTCGACATCGAGGGCCTCGGCGGCACGCGCGCCGTGCAGTTGGTGGAGAGCGGCCTCGTCAACGACATCGCCGATCTGTTCACCCTCACGAAGGAGCAGCTGCTCACGCTCGACCGGATGGGCGAGACGAGCGCCGACAACCTGCTCGCCGCCCTGGAGACGGCCCGCGTCCGCCCGCTCAACCGGGTGTTCTGCGCGCTCGGCATCCGCGGCACCGGCCGCACAATGTCCCGCCGCCTGGCCGCGCACTTCGGCAGCATGGCCGCGATCCGGGCCGCCGACGCGGAGGCGCTCGCGGGCGTGGACGGCATCGGGGTGGAGAAGGCCGCCGTCATCGTGGCCGAACTCGCCGACGTCGCACCGCTGCTGGACAGGCTCGCGGCCCAGGGCGTGGGCCTGGAGGTCACCGAGCCGACGGCGCCGGCCGCCGCCACCGGCGGGGGCGAGGCCCCGGCGGGCCCGCTCGCCGGCGAGGCCGTCGTCGTCACCGGCGCGATGACCGGCGCCCTCGCGGACCTCTCCCGCAACGCGATGAACGAGCTCATCGAGCGCGCCGGCGGCAAGGCCTCGGGCTCGGTGTCCAAGCGCACCACGCTCGTCGTCGCGGGCGACAAGGCCGGCTCCAAGCGCGCCAAGGCCGAGGAGCTCGGCATCCGGATCCTCACCCCGGAGGAGTTCGCGGCCGTGGTCGCCGAGTTCCTGGAGTGACCGAACCGGACCCCGGTTACGCAGAGGTGCGGTAGGGTGACCGACGTCGAACAGGACCGCGATCCAGGGAGGTGAGACCCATTACCGGTACGTCCGAGCGGGTGCTCCCCGGGTCCGGTCGCAGAGACGGCGCGTCGCGCGCATAAGGCGCGGGCGCGTCCCGTCCCACGGCGACAGCCCCGACGGGGCCCTGACGGAGTCGTTCAGCTTTTCTCGATTCCCTCAAGAGGTTCTCCTTGTCGGTCTTCCCTTCCGCAACCCTCCGCTCCTCCGTGGTCTCGCGCCTGCGCACCGCAGGCTGCGTCTTCGCGGAGGACGAGGCGCGGATCCTCCTCAGCGCCGCCGCCACCCCGGCCGAGCTCGCCACGATGGTGCGGGCCCGGGCCGAAGGGCGTCCGCTGGAACACGTCGTCGGCTGGGCCGAGTTCGCGGGCCTGCGGATCGCCGTCGACCCCGGCGTCTTCGTGCCCCGCCGCCGCAGCGAGCACCTCGTCGCCACGGCCACCGCGCTCACCGGCCCCGACGCCGTCGTCGTCGACCTGTGCTGCGGCAGCGGGGCCCTCGGCGCCGGACTCGCGGCCACCACCCGGGGCGGAGTCGAGCTCCACGCCGCCGACGTCGACCCGGCCGCCGTCCGCTGCGCCCGGCGCAACCTCGCCCCGTACGGCGGGCACGTCCACCAGGGCGACCTCTTCGCCGCCCTGCCCGCCGGCCTGCGCGGCCGCGTCGACGTCCTGCTCGCCAACGTCCCGTACGTCCCCACCGCCGACATCGGCCTCCTGCCGCCCGAGGCCCGCCTCCACGAAGCCCTCCCCGCCCTCGACGGCGGCGCCGACGGCCTCGACGTGCTGCGCCGCGTCGCCGCCGACGCCCCGCAGTGGCTCGCCCCCGGCGGCTCGCTCCTCTTCGAGACCAGCGAACGCCAGACCCCGGCCGCCCTCGCCATCGCCAGGGACACCGGGCTGCGCGCCACCGCCTCCCACCACGAGGACCTGGACGCCACCGTCATCACGGCAACTCGGCGCTGCTGACGGCGGATCGGATGATGGCGGAGTGGGAAATCGGCACTGCAGACTTCCCGCTCCGCCAATATCCGCGTGCGCCGGTGGCAAACGAGGCTCCCGCTCGATCTCCGCGTGCGAGCACTAACGCGCCGGCGGGGTGCGGCCGGGTCAGACGGCGGAAAGGTGCAGCTTGAACGGCGAGCCGTTGGAGGTGGGCGTCCAGCCGTTCGACCGCGCGGCCCGAATGCCTGCGGTGACTTCGCGCGGCAGGACGACCTCGGCCGGCACCAGGCTCGGTGCGAGAACGGACGGCCGACCGGTCTCGACGACGAGCGTCGTGCCGGGCCGGGCCGCGTCCTCCACCATGTAGGCCAGGGTGCTGGCGTCGAAGTCGCAGCACCAGTGCTTCCTGCTCAGTCGCCAGCGGTACTCGACGCCGTCGACGACGATGCGACGGGAGCCCTTCTTCACCAGTGCCATTGCTCGCCCTTCGGCCTTCGACTGCTTGTGCACGTCTGCCGTCAGTCTCCCCGTACGGCACGCGCGTGTCACCGGATTTGGCGCGGTGCTCCGGCGTCGTCGCTCGGCCACCGTCGGCGGTGGCGCGTCAGATCCAGTTCCGGTCACGGGCCACCAGCGCCGCCTGGAACCGGTTCGATGCTCCCAGGCGGCGCATCAGCGCCGCGACATGGCCGCGGTAGGTGCGCAGCGACATGCCGAGTTCGCGGGCTCCGGCCTCGTCCTTGTCGACGCGGGCCATCGCCTGGAGGATCTGTCGTTCGGTCTCGCTCGGCAGTCGCTCCTCGACCCGGCAGGACTGTGACCAGCGGCGTTCGAACAAGGCCAGCAGGTTCGCCAGCAGGCCGGGCTGGCGGACCACGAGGGCGCCGCGGGTGATGTCGTGCGGGTCGACCGCCACCACGGCGGTCTGCCGGTCGAAGATGACCATCCGTTCCAGCGGACCCGCCGTGCCCCGTACTTCGGCGCCCTGCTCCGCCAGTTCCCTCGCGAGGAGGCCGACCTCCGGGCGGTCGAGCGCGCTGGTGTGGAGGATGGTCCGCATTCGCAGGCCGCGTCGCAGGCACTTGAGGTCGGAGCTCCGGACCGAATCGAGGGCGGCGGTGATGATCGGTCCGGGGTGGGTGGTCAGCCGCTCCTCGCGGGTGAAGAAGGACAACTCGTCGATGCACGCGACCACTTGGTCGATTCCCTCGACGCGTTGCAGGTCGAAGGCCGGACCCCGTTGCCCCTGCCGCTGGTCGTCCAGCAGGACGTCCACCACGTGGCGCGAGGAGACGACCTGCCGGATCTCGCTCTGGAGGCCGTGGACGCGGCGCCGTGCCAGCCGTTCGACCACGGCCCTCGGATCGTTGCCGCTGAAGGTGCCGCGGCCGGGCATCTCCCTGACCATGCCCAGGTCCCGCAGCCGGGCGACGGCGGTCCCGGCGACATCCTGGTCCATCCCGCAGCCGAACCGGATCGCGGCGAATCCGATTCCGGGGGAGCGCAGGAGCAGGCGGTAGACCGCTTCCTCCTGGGCATTCACGCCCAGCGCCGCAAGCGCGTTGCCGTTCATCGGACTCCCGGGAACTCGTCGGAACAGAACGGCGGTCCAGGCCGGGCGCCGCCGTCGAGAACAGATCCTGCAAGGGGGGACCCGGGGCGCCCAAGGGGCCTCGGTCCATCGTGGCCGGGACCAATGTCACGTGCGGTGCAGGAACCTGCACGCGGGTTCTGCAGCAAGTGCGGCAGTCGTGCGGATCGATTCCCGTTCGTATGCCAATAGATTCGTTCCGGCCTTCAAGGGAGTGGAGGCAAGGGGACTCATCAGTACCGGCACTATTCAGAAGGTTCTTTCGTGCGTCATACGTATCTTCGTCACATTCCGGGGCTCGCCGCCCTCGGCATGGTCGCCGGCATTCCGCTCGTCGCCGCGGGCCCGGCCCAGGCCGCCGAGGCACCCGCGTGCAAGCCGCTCGCAGTCGAGTACTCCGTCAACGGGGGCAAGACCTGGACCAGGGGCAGCCGGATGAACGAGCCGCATGGGGTCATCGAGGTCCGACTCGTCGGGAAGCCCGACGCCGGCTGCGTCTACAAGGTCTCGCTGGCCTCCTACGACTCCGAGGGCCCGACGTGGTCCTCGTCGGGCGAGCAGGCCTTCCTCGGTTGGGCGACCGCCGCACTTTCCGCCGACAACCCCCGGGCGTCCCTGGACGTATCGGCCCACCTGCCGAAATGCTTCGGCCAACTCGACCTGTACCGCGGTGACCGGAAGTTCGACGGTGTCGACAATCCGTTGCCGAACTACCCTGAGGGCGTCATCTACGGGGACCTGATCTCCGCTTGGAACGGCGGCCATTCCTGCGAGCCCGAGCCGACCGCTTCACCGACAGCCACTCCCACGGCAACAGCGAGCCCGACCGCGACGGCCACGGCGACACCCAGTCCGACCGCCAGCACGACGGTTGCACCGAGCCCGACGGCCACGACCACGGGCGCGCCGAGCCCGAGCGTCACCGTGACGGCCACGTCGAGTGCTGCGCCGACCGGCGCGGGCTCGCCATCGGCCTCCATCGTGCCGGACGGGAGCCTGGCCGAAACCGGCGGCGACGGCGGCCGGACGCTTGCCTACGGCGTCGGCGGCGCCGCCCTGCTCACCGTCGGTGCAGGCGTGTTC
The DNA here is from genome assembly GCF_042887525.1 of Kitasatospora sp. NPDC057936. Taxonomy (NCBI): domain Bacteria; kingdom Bacillati; phylum Actinomycetota; class Actinomycetes; order Kitasatosporales; family Streptomycetaceae; genus Kitasatospora; species Kitasatospora sp. NPDC057936. The sequence continues at coordinate 78,199 of NZ_JBHVPD010000034.1, read as the reverse complement.
GTGGCCGCCCGCCGCCGGACCGCCCGCCGGTGACGGAGCACCGGCGAACGGCCTGGCCCGGCGGGCCGGCAGCTCCCGCCGGCCCGCCGGGGCTGCCCGTTCAGGCGGCTTCCGTGCCGGGGGTCGGCCGGCCCGGGGTGTTCGGGAGGCCGTGGTCGCGCAGTGGGCCGACCTGCCAGCCCTTGGCGGCGCAGTGGTCGAGGAGGGTGGGCAGGGCGCCGAGGGCCGACTGCCAGGCGGCGGGGGCGGAGGTGCAGTCGGAGTCGTGCAGGAGGATCGTGCCGCCGCCGTGCAGGTCGGCGGTGACCGTGCGATGGACCGAGTCGGCGGTGGCGCGGCTCGTCCAGTCCTCGCCCCAGCTCGTCCACAGCACGGGGGTGAGCCCGAGCCTGCGTGCGGACAAGTGGGCGGCGGTGGTCATGACGCCGTACGGGGGCCGGAACCACTGCGGTGCCCGGCCGGTGAGGTCGGTGATCGTGTCGCGGGCGCGGCGCAGGTCCTGGTACGTGGCGCGGGGGCCGCGCAGCAGCAGCGGGCGGTGGGCCCAGCCGTGCACGGCGATCTCGTGGCCGGCGTCGGCGATCTCCCGCACCAGGCCCGGGGACTTGTCGGCCATCGAGCCGAGGAGGAAGAACGTGGCCTGCACGTCGTATTTCTGAAGGATCGTCAGGAAGTGCGGCGTGGAGAACGGGTCCGGGCCGTCGTCGAAGGTGAGGGCGACGTGGTCGGGTCGGCCGGTCCCGGCGAGGCGGGGCATCAGGCGGTTGCGCAGCGGTCCGAAGGTGGAGATGACGGGGGCCGCCTGGACGGCGGTGAGCGCGGCTGCGGCGGTGCCGATGCGCAGGAGCGTGCGGGGCTTCATCGAGTACGGCCTCAGGAAAGGGTGGTGAGCGCGCCGAGGCGCGGGAGCCGGTGGGGGGTGGTGGCCAGGCGGCGCAGGGTGGCGGAGAGGTCCGCCGGGTGGGCGTCGCCGCATTCGACCAGGACGACCTGACCGGGCCGCACGGCGGGAGTGGTGGAGCTGCCGCAGGCGACCCGGGCGTCGGGGACCACCACGTGCTCGTGGTGGTAGGCGGCCAGGCCGAGGTCGAGGGCGTCCAGGTCGGTGCCGGAGAGGAAGAACCTGGCGGCCGCACCGGTGGCCGCGCGCAGGGCGGTGGCACCGGCTTCGACCGAGTCGCGGCGGGTGACGATCCCGGTCGCGTACGGCGGGCCGTAGCCGGCGTTGACCACGGTGAGTCCGGCGCTCGCGAGGCGGCGCACCTCGCCGGGGTCGGCGGCGGCCTCGGCCGCGTCGATGGAGACGGCCGCCTTCTCGGCCACCAGGGTGCGCAGTGTCGCGTCGTCGAGGCGACCGTTGTGCGGAGGGTGGACGACGAGGTAGGCCCGGCCGGTGTGGTCGGGGTCGACGGTGTCGAATCCCCCGTAGGCGACGGCGAGTTGGGTGCCGCCGGTGGCCAGCCAGGCGGTCGCGGCGAGGGCTGCGGCCGCGAGGCCGAGCTTGCGGACGGGGCGGCGCGGCGCGGGTGTGGTCGCCCGGCCCGGATGGCGCCGCTGCGCCGGGATCGCGGGGGCCAGGGGGGTCGTGGGGGACGTCGTGGTGGCGCCGGAGCGCTCGGCGGCGTACTGGCCGGCGGCGTACTGCTCGGCGACGGCCGCGATGGCGTTCGCGGGGCCGGTCGCCTCGCGGTGCAGGGCCAGCCCGGCCTCGCGGTACCGGCGCCGGGTGATGCCGTCGACCATGGCGGCGAGGACGGGCTTGAGGTCGGCCGGGTCCTCGATCCAGGGGGCGAGGCCGGCCTCGTCCAGGGCGGCGGCGTTGGTCTGGCCGTGGCCGGGTATGCAGCGGTAGCTGACGGCCGGCAGGCCGCAGGCGAACGCCTCCAGGGAGGTCAGGCCGCCGGCGTTCTGCACCAGCACGTCGCAGGCGTGCATCAGGCCGGGCATGTCGTCGACCCAGCCGAAGGCGTGCTCGATGCCGTCCGCCCGCAGCCGCGCCGCCAGGGGGCCGTTCTTCCCGCACACCACGACCGGCACGGCCGCGCCGGTGTCACGGATCTCGGCCGCCACCTTCGCCACCTCGCCGACTCCCCAGGAGCCGGCCACCAGCAGCGCCAGCGGCGCGTCCGCCGGGAGGCCGAACCGGGCCCGGGCGGCGCTGCGCTGGGCGTCGGTGGCCGGGGTGAACCGGGGATCGACCACAGGGCCGGAGACCACCACCCGCTCGGCGCCGTGCTCGCGGGCCTGCCCGGCCGGGACGGGATGCGCCGCCAGGTGCAGATCGGCACCGGGAGCCACCCACAGGGGATGCACGGAGAAGTCCGTCAGGTAGACGGCGGCGGGCACCGCGAGGCGTCCCCGGCGGCGCAGGGTGCCGAGCACCTGCCCGGCGAGCGGGTACGTCGCCACCACCGCGAGGGTGTCCGGCGGCAGCCGGCGCAGGAGTCGCCGGTGGCTGCTGCGCTGCATCAGCCGGATCATGAGGCCCGGACGCCCGGCGTTCTCGGTGGCCGAGTAGATCCGTTGGTAGGCGGAGGGGGCGATGGTCAGCAGCAGCCGGTAGCTGTCCGAGACCAGTCGCCCGAAGCCGGCGGGTATCAGGTCCAGGAAGTCGTGGCGGTCGACCGAGAAGCCCAAATGAGAGAGCCGAAGGGCGAGTTGGGCCGCAGCCCCGTCGTGCCCTGCGCCCACGCTCGCGGAGACGATCACGACGCGCCCGGTGGTGGAACCGGGCGGGCAGGAGGGGGCGGCGTGGTGCGCCGGTGCCTCCCGGAGGTCTGGGGGTTGCGACACGGTCGGCCGATCTTCTCGCGATGGCGGGGTAGGGGGCGGGGCGGCCTCCGGCGCCTGGTGCCGCCGTCGGGGCTTGCGGGAACTGTGCGTCGGGATGGAGCGCGGCGGGTGCTCGGCAGGCCGACGAGTGCGGCGCGGCCGGGCCCGTGCCGCGCGGCGGCGGCGCACGGAACGCCGACGCCCACGGGCCGTCCCGGACCGGCCGGGCGGCGGTGGCCGTCGTTCAACCGGCGCTCACTCTACAGCTTTTGGCCCGACTGTCTACAGGGCTGTAGAAGCTTGTCGGGTACCTGCTGGACGCTTGTCGAGTACCTGCTCGCCCGCTGTCCGCCCGCCGCTCGCCCGTGGAATCCCGCGAGGCGGCAGTGCTTGCCCCGGTGATCGACCGGTGTGCCATGATCCGGTGGTTCGCACGGGGCCGGGGACCACGCGGCCCGGCACGGTAACGGGGGATTCATGACGATTCATCGACTGACGAAGCAGGTCGCGGCGCTCGGCATCGCGATCACGGCACTCGCGGGTTGCAGCAGTGGTCCGATCGGTGCCGCGCCGGGAGGCTCAGTACCGCACCCGACAACGCTCGTCGCCGTCTCCCCGAGCCCGTCGCCCTTCCCGTCCCCCACAGGGCCGGCGATCCACGGTGACACGATCAAGGCCCAGGTCGTCAGTGTCGGGACCAGCGCCGCACTCCCCGGAGTCGCGGCCCCCGCGGGGAAGACCGCCCTGCTGGTCCGGCTCAAGGTCACCTCGGACCCCGAGGGCCGTACCGCCAGGTCGCCCATGTTCATGGCCTGGGCCATCAGGTACCCCGCCTGCGAGAGCATCCCCGGGACGGGCTGCTGGAACGTCGACGGGGAGTCGCACTTCCTGACCGAGGCCGATGCCCGTGCCGGACACACCTTCGGCGCGGTGTGGCCGGGACGCCCCCTCGAAGCCGACACGGCCTACTTCGCATACATCTGGAAGTTCGTGCCCGAGGGCGACGACCTGCACGAGGCCAAGCTGTGCACCTTCGCCGGGACCGGGGAGTGCATCCCCCTCGGCCCGGTCACGGCGCTGGCCCCGCAGGACGTCCGCTCCCTCGACCTCGCCCAGTACTGACGGTCTCCACGAGAAGGCGGCGGATCGTCGGCGGTGAGACGGCGAACACCGCTGCGCCCCGCCCCTCCTCCTGCGGTCCCCTGTGCTCCCGACCCCGGATCGTGCGCCCGTCAGGGCAGTTCGTCGGCGATGGCGGCGACGAACGCGGCGAGCTCGGCCCGCGCGACGGGGTCCGGTACGGCCTGCGGCAGGATCCCGTGGGCCAGCCGGATGTGCTCCCGGATCCGCTCCTCCAGCCAGGCGCGGCCCCGGCACTCCTCGATGAGGCCGGCGACGTGCCGGAGCTGGTCGAGGGTGGGCACGGCGGTGTCGTCGTAGAAGGCGGCGAGCTGGTCGCGGGCCGGTCCGTCGGACCGGAGGGCGACCGCGACGAAGGCCCGGGACTTGCGCCGCCGCAGGTCGGCCAGCGGGTCCTCGAGGGTGTCGCGGGAGGTGCCCCAGACGCCCTCCCAGTCGTCGAAGAAGGCCATGGCCATGCCGGCGTGGTAGCCGAACCGTTCGGCCGCGACCAGTTCCTCCTCGCCGGCGCCGCGAACCAGGGCGCCGGCGAGGCACACCCCGGCGGTGGGGAGGGCGATGGTGCTCTCCAGTAGTTCCAGCGAGAGCTCCAGGCTCATCCGGGACGTGCCCTCCGACTCCAGGTCGCGGATCTGCCCCGAGCAGCACTCCCGGATGGCGCGGGCGGCCCGCCGGATCAGCTCGGTGGAGACCCGGTCGCCCTCCTCGGCGAGGAGCTCGAACGCGAGGCAGTGCAGGGCGACCCCGACCTGGATCGCGGCCGGCACGCCGAAGGCCGTCCAGAGGGTCGGCCGGCCCTTGCGGACCATCTCCTGGTCGATGACGTCGTCGTGGACGGTCCCGGCGGCCGACATCAGGGTGCCGGCGACGGCTGCCGTCCGGACCGCCTCCCACGCCTGCGGGCCGCTGCCCGCGCACAGCAGGGCGACCAGCGCCGGCCGCCGACGGAAGCCGACCGGTGTCGTCGGGCGGCCCTCGGCGTCGACCCACCCGAAGTGGTACTCCGTCATCCGCCGGACGGGTTCGTCGAGCCGGGCCGTCGCTGCGCGCAGCGCGGGCTCCATGAAGGCGATGACGTCCCGGGTGATCTGCGGTGAGGTGCGAACGGTCTGCACGGAGGTCTCCGACATTCTCTAGTGGCCGGGGAACGGCGCGGCGCCGCTTCCCGGGGCAGGCAGGCGCGGTCCCTCCTGTCATGACGCCCCGTTCCGGCGGCCTCCGCAACCCGACGTGGACGGGTGCGTGCCCGTGGTGTCCGTGCCCGTGCCTGTGGAAGTGCGGGCGGGCGGGCCCCACCCCGGGCGGGGGACCGGCGGTCGCGTAGCCTGGGCGGCCTCGTTCCTGCTACGGAAGACGGTGGGTCGCGCCATGCACGGCGACGGCGGGTTGTGGTTCCTTCTGGTGATGGGCGTCGGCCTGTGGGGCTTCTCCCTCACGAGCGCCGTTCGGCAGGTGCGCGCCCAGAGGGGGACCCGGGTCGTCGGCATGCTCCTCCAGTGCTTCCGCGAGCGCACGAACAGGGGAGGACCTCGCTGGAAGGGCGTCGTCCGGTTCCAGGCGCCGGAGGGCGGGGTGCACCGGCAGGAGGTGTACCTGTCGCGGCCCGGGGGACCGGGCAGCGAGGTGATCGTCTGCTACCCGCCCGGACGGCCGCAGCAGGCCCGGGAAGCCGGTGGCCGGCTGGGCTGGCAGTTCCCGATCATGGGGTTCCTGGTGGGAACCTGCTTCGTCGCCGCTGCGCTGCTCATCCTCTCCGGCACGCTCCACACGTCTCCGGTACCCCCGCGCTGACGCGACGCCGGCCGCGCGGTGCCCCCGTGACCGGCAGGAGTCAGCAGATCTTTCCGGGCCGGGCGGCGGTGGCCTTGAGCAGGTCCCGCAACAGGCCGAAGTCGATGTCCTCCGGTTTGCGGAACCGCAGACAACCCTTGCCCATGTCCTGCCCGGCCAGCCGCTCCTCGAACGCCTCGCGGACGTCACTGCGCATGAGGTAGAAGGAGAAGTACTGCTTCTGGCGAGCGAACGCGATCTCGCAAACGCCGTCCCGCTCGTACGCGGGCATCCCGTACGCCATGACCTCGTCGAAGCCCGCCAACTCCTCGCGGCACAGCTGCCGCACCTCGGCCAGGACGGCTCGCTGCTCCTCGGGAACCTCGATCAGGTAGCCGTCGACGTCGACGGCCTTGCTCTGCACCATTCCGGGAGGTTATGCCGGATTCGAGGTCCCCATCAACAGGGCGAGACGGCCCCGGGGCGGCCCGGGACACGGTCGCGCGATGTCGGCGTCAGCCGGGGCCGCTACTGTGCCGGTCATGTCGGACGAGATACGGAACGGCGGCCCGCTCATCAGGGGCCTGCCGGCGCGGGACGCGGTCGCCGGAGGGCGCCGGCTCCTCGGGCGGGCGCGGGAGACCGAGGCGCTGCTGGCGGTGCTGGACGGCCTGGGGTCGGCCGGCGGGCGGGCGATCGCGCTGGTGGGGGAGCCGGGCATCGGCAAGAGCACGCTGATGTTCACGGCCGCCGCGCACGCCAGGGCGGCGGGGGTCCGGGTGGCTGCGGCCCAGGGGCAGTACGAGATCGCGGCCGCGCTCCCGGGCTTCCGGCCGCTGCTCGACGACAACTGCGACGTGCGCCGGCAGGTGGCGCGGGGCGGTGCCGCCGTGGTGGTCCTGGACGACGTGCACCAGCTCGCCGCCGACCAGATCCCGGGCCTGGAGCGGATGATCCACGCGGCGGCCACCGGCCCGCTGCTCTGCCTGCTGGCCTACCGGCAGCGCCAGCTGTCGCCCGCGATCGCCGCAGTGCTCTCCCGGGCGACGTTCGCCGGCCTGCTGGAGGTGTGGCAGCTCGGCGCGCTCTCCCGGGAGGAGGCCGCGGAACTGCTCGGTGAGCTCCCCGGCGTGAACCGCTTCGCCGACGTGAACCGCTTCGACGACGTACACCGCTTCGACGCGCTGTACCAGGAGGGTCTCGGCAACCCGCAGTACCTCCGGATCCTGGCCGCCGACGGCGAGGCGATCGCCGAGGCCGGCACGGCGGTCCTCGGTGAGCTCGCCGCCCTCGACGACGCCGCGCTCGCCGCGGTCCAGGCCGCCGCGGTGCTCGGCGAGCCGTTCCACCCGGAGCTGCTCGCCGCCGTCGCGGGGCTGGAACCGGCCGAGACCATGCGGGCGCTGGACACCCTCACCGGTCTCGACCTGCTGCGCCCGGCCGAACGCGCGCCGCAGCTGGTGCTGCGTCACCGGGCGGTGGCCGAGGTCGTGCACCAGCGCCTCGAACCCAGCCGGCGCCTGACACTGCACCGCCGCGCCGCGGCCGCGCTCGCCGAGCGGGCGGCGCCGATCGCCCGGCGGGCCCACCACGTGGCACGGGCCGCCGATCCCGGCGCGCCGGAGCACGTCACGACCCTGATCGCCGCCGCGCGCAACGCGCTGCACACCTCTCCCGCGACGTCGGCCGAGTACCTCTCGGCCGCCCTGTCGCTGCTCCGGGAGGGCGAGGACCACTGGCACGAGGCACGGGTGCTGCTCGCACGGACCCGGCTGCTGACCGGGGACGCCGACGAGAGCCGGGCCCTGCTCGACGCGCTGCGCGATGCGGCGCAGGATGCCGGCGGCCGCGACGCCCCCGACCCGTCGGCCGTGCTGGCCGCGCTCACCGGACGGGAACGGGAGATCGCCCGCCTGGCCGGCACCGGTCTGACGAGCGGTGAGATCGCCGGCACGCTGGTCCTCAGTGTACGGACGGTCGACGGTCACCTCGGCCGGATCTACCGCAAACTCGGTGTCGCCAACCGGGCGAGCCTCACCCGCGCCCTGCTGACCGAGGCGCCGGGCGCGGGGTGAGGCGGTCGTGGTCCAGTCGCTCAGCCGCCCACGCCCCGGGCGAGGGCGGTGAGTTGGTCCCGCAGGGTGACCGCGTGGTCGAGTGAGGTGCGGACGAACGGGAACCCCCGCTGCCGCATCACGAACGTGACGTGCTGCCCGTCGCCGACCAGGTGCACGCCCGAAGGGACGAGCGGGGCGAAACCCTCCAACAGGCCCCCGAGCAGCTCGGCCATGGCGGGTGCGGAGGTGGTGACGAGGTAGGCGGCGTCGACCGCGGGCCGTCCGGTGTCCGTCGCGGGCAGTTCATGCAGGCGGTCGATGCTGCCGTGCGGGACCTTGCGGGACGTCACCTCGAAGGGCGGGAACGGCCGTCGCGCCCGAACGGTCATCCCGCAGGCGAACCGTTCGTCCCGGGTGACCGAGCCGAGGCCCCGGACCGACTGCTCCCGGTACTCGTAGGAGAGCTCGACCGGCACCCCCTGCGGTGAGCCGGCCAGCCGGACCCGGACGAGCAGGGGCTGGTCCGGCGCATGGCCGCGCCGCATCTCGGGGTTCGCGATCCGCACGCCCAGGTTCGTCGCCGGGTCGCCCTCGACCAGGTCGAGCCCGAGCAGCCAGGCCAGGTGTCCCGCCTGGTACCGGGCGTACGTGCGGCTGCTGCCGCGTGTCAGCAGCGTGCCCCGGGCCAGGACGAATCCGCCGATCAGGATGCCGATCGCGGGGATGATCAGGGCGGCGGTCACCGGGCGCTCCGTCCGGTCGTGTCCGGCGGCTGCCAGGCGGGTACCGGAGCGGGCTCCGCGCCGGCCAGGAGCCTCGCGAGCCGCGGCGTGTCCTGGACCGGTCCGACGAGGACTTCGTGCCCGCTGAGCAGGGTCACCGTCACGGCGTCGTAGGTGCCCAGCAGGAAGCTGCTGACCCTGGTGCGTTGCACACCCCTGATCTCGGCGTACCTGAAGCTCCGCGTTCCGGTCGGGCGCCGCCAGACGAAGCCCTGCTGGTGGACCTCCACCTCGTGCCGCCACGCCAGGACGGACGGCGACCAGGCCAGGACACCCACCACCAGGCCGTACAGCCCGTTGAGGAGCGCTCCCGTGACGACTCCGGCCACTCCCGCGATCAGCGCCAGGGACCCGATGTAGGGCAGGTACCCGCCGAAGCGGATGGTGCCCCGGAAGTGCGCCACGACAGGGCCGAAGGGGGATTCGCCGTGCTCCGACTCGCCATGCTCCGACTCGCCGTGCCGGGACCCGCTGCGCCGGGATCCGCTGTGCCCGGTCATTTGAGCACCGAGCCGGTGAGCTTGGCGCCGGTTCCGTTGTCGACGGCACAGGTGACCTTGCGGTCGAGGTGCTGCCAGGAGCCCGCGGTCGGGACGAAGTCCACGATGTTCGCACCGCTGCCGAGCTTGGTCCGGTCGACGGTCGGGCCCGCGGACAGCTTCTGACACGCCGCGGCGGCCTCGTCCTTGATCTTCGCCTCGTCGTACGAGGAGTCGGTGAGCATGGAGTAGCCGATCACCTGGGCGTCGTGCGGGTCGCCGCACGGGACGGCCGAGACCCCGTCCACCTGCTGCTGGGCGGCGCCGCTCGGCTCGTCGAAGCACTGGCCGGTGGTCAGGCTGCGGAGGCCGAGGTCACCGCCCTTGGTGACGTTGCCGTTGCCGTCGACCTGCGCGTCCGGGGCCGGGTGGGGGCGGTTCAGGACGAGGAAGCCGACGAGGCCGAGCATGCTGCAGAACAGCACGCCCAGGAGCGCGAAGTAGGCGGTCCGGAAGGGGCGGCGCTTCGGCTTCGCGGGCGCGAAGTATCCGGGCGGCGCCGTGGCGGGCCGGCCGTACTGCTGCCCGGCCGACCGGCCGGGCGGGTCCTCCTGGCCGAACTGCCAGGTGTCGTCCGTGAGTTGCCGGACATCCGGGTCGTTCTGGTTGTGCGGTGCAGCCATCGCCTTGTCGTCACCTCTCCGCGTTCACTCGTGTTGCCAGGCCGAGTATGGGGAGGCGGGCGGTGCCGCGGCATCGGTAGAACTACGCGATTCGACTACCCGATCCTCGGGCGCGGAACGGCCGGCTGATGGGCCGGAGCGCGCGCCGCAGGACGAGGCCGCGGGCGACGAGACGGCCGGCGTTCGGGCTCAGCGCATCGTCCCCAGGGCCGCGGCCATGGCGCCGAGCATCTGTCCGTCGGCCGTGGCAGGGTCGATGGCGGGCGTGTCGCCCATGGCCTGGACCAGGCTGATGACGTTGCCCGACTGGACGAAGTACTCGTGGGCGTCGGAGCCGACGTCCGCGAACGCGACGTGCGGCTTGCCGTCCTTGTCCCGGACGGTGGTGAGCCAGCTGATGCCCCCGGAGCCGGTGGCCGTCTTGACGACCGTGGTCCGGCTCGATTCGTCGGACGAACGGGCGGCGCAGTAGGCGTAGTCGTTCTCGATCTTGGTCAGCGCGGCCTTCGCGGCGGCCTCGTCCTTGAAGTAGAGCATCCACTGGAAGGCGGCGGCCCTGGGGTCGTCCTTGAGGTCGGTCCTGTACTGCCTGGTCTGGTAGGCCGAGATCTTCAGGGCGTCGGTCGGTTCCTTGCTGCCGTCGCTGCAGGCGTACATCCAGTTCAGGGCGTCGTCGCTGGACTTCGGGTCCTCGGTGTTCTCGGACACCCACAGGTACGTGCCGTACAGCGGCAGGCTCTTCGCGGGAAGCCAGGCGGACGCCTGGTAGCGGGTGGCATCCCCGTGCGCCGCGGCCTGCGCCGAACCCGCCGAGCCTGCCGAACCCGCCGAGCCCGCCGGGCCGGGCGCCGCTGCGGAGCTCGGCGGGGCGGCGGCGGGCTTGACGGTGTCGGCGGGCTCGGCCGCACCGCCGGAACACGACGTCACGGTGCTCAGGCCGAGGCAGAGGAACCCGGCGAGGGTGGCGGCCCTCACCGAACCGGCGAGCGTGGTCTTCTTCATGATTCGGATGCCTCAGAGAAGTCGATGGTGTGTCAATCCCGGCGCAGAGCGGAGCGGACCTCGCCTCGACGCCGTGGAACCATCGTGTCGGACCTGCCACGCGGGCACATCCGTAGAACTACCGAACCGTCTCCGTTCCGGGAAGAGCACCTCGACCTCGGGTGGTGTCACGCCGCGCGCGCGGCGTTCCTGGGCGTCCGGCGGCGGCCGGCGGGGCCCTGGTCGTCGCGGCCGCCGGCGGACCGGCCGCCCGCGGAGGCGGACCGGGCGTCTCCGCCGGGACGGCCGCGGCGGCCGCGGCTCGTCGACGCGCTGCGGCGCGGCCGCTCGACCACGGGGTCGGCGATGACGACGGGCACGCCGGTGGGCACGCGGGCGCCGGTGATGCGGGCCAGGTCTTCGTCGCCGGCGCTGACCCTGGTGGTGACGGGGGTGATGCCGGCGGCGCTCATCAGGCGGGCCGTCGCGCGGCGCTGGCTGGGCAGGACCAGGGTGACGACGGTCCCGGACTCGCCGGCCCGGGCCGTGCGCCCGCCCCGGTGCAGGTAGTCCTTGTGGTCGCTCGGCGGGTCCAGGTTGACGACGAGGTCGAGCCCGTCGATGTGGATGCCCCGGGCCGCCACGTTGGTCGCGATCAGCGCGGTCACCTCGCCGGTGCGGAACTGGTCCAGGGTGCGGGTGCGCTGCGGCTGGGACTTGCCGCCGTGCAGGGCCGCGGCCTTCACACCGTTCGCGAGCAGGTCCGTCACCAGGCGGTCCGCGCTGTCCCTGGTGTCGGCGAACATGATCAGTCCGCCGTCGCGGGAGGCGATGTGGGCGATCGTGGCGTTCTTGTCGACGTTCTGCACGTGCAGCACGTGGTGCTCCATGGTGCTGACCGTCGCCGCGGACGGGTCCACCGAGTGCGTGACCGGGTCCTTGAGGAACTGCCGCACGAGGCGGTCGACGTTGCGGTCCAGGGTGGCGGAGAAGAGCATGGTCTGGCCGCCCGCGGCGACCTGTTCGAGGAGCTCGGTGACCTGCGGCAGGAAGCCCATGTCGGCCATCTGGTCGGCCTCGTCGAGCACCGTGATGCCGACCCGGTCCAGCCGGCAGTCGCCGCGCTGGATCAGGTCCTTGAGGCGGCCCGGAGTGGCCACCACGACCTCGGCGCCGCGGTTCAGCAGCCAGGCCTGGCGGCTCATCGACGTCCCGCCCACCACGGTCGCCATCCGCAGGTGCACGGCGCGGGCGTAGGGGGCGAGGGCCTCGGAGACCTGCTGCGCGAGCTCGCGGGTGGGGACCAGGACCAGGGCCAGCGGCTGGCGCGGCTCGGCCCGCTGCCCGGCCGTGCGGGCCAGCACGGGGAGGCCGAACGCGATGGTCTTGCCGGAGCCGGTCCGGCCCCGGCCGAGGAGGTCGCGGCCGGCCAGCGAGTTCGGCAGCGTCGCGGCCTGGATCGGGAACGGCGCGGTGACGCCCTCGCGGGCCAGCACCGACAGCAGCGCCTTCGGCATGTCCAGCTCCTCGAAGGACTCGACGGCCGGCAGCGCCGGGGTGGTGCTCACCGGCATCGCGAACTCGCCCTGGGCGGACGGGCCCTGAGGGGCGCTCCGGCCGGCGGGGCGGCGGCCTCCGGCGGGCCGGTCGCCGTAGAAGGAGCTTCCGCCGGAGCGGGAGCCCCGGGCGGAGCGGGAGTTGGCGTTCTGGTACGAAGAGCGACTGGAGCGGGCCATGCGGAGAACCTTCCTCGGTGCGGCACGTCACGAGGAAGGCTCCGGGGCGCGGGGCGCGGGCGGAGACCGCAAGGGAACGGGCCGAGAATGTGACGGGCGGAGCGTGGACGGTGGAACCGTGCGGCACGTCACCTACGGTCGGCGCTCACCGCGGAGGGCGGGAGCGGGGAACCTCGAACCGTGAGCTGTCACGGCAGGGCGCCGATCCCGACGCGGCGCTGTGCGTCTCGCGTGGGGATGGCCGCCGGTGGCGGAGCCAGGGCCTTGAACGGCCGGGGGGATGCGTCGTGGCGCGATGCCGAGGGGCCCGCACCGGGCGTGTGCGCGGTGCGGGCCCCTCGCTACCAGGCGGGTGCCGTGGCAGAAGTACTACAGCGGGCGGATGTTCTCGGCCTGCGGGCCCTTCTGGCCCTGCGCGACGTCGAACTCGACCTTCTGGCCCTCAAGCAGCTCACGGAAGCCGTTGGCGTTGATGTTCGAGTAGTGGGCGAAGACGTCGGGGCCGCCACCCTCCTGCTCGATGAAGCCGAAGCCCTTCTCCGAGTTGAACCACTTCACGGTGCCATTAGCCATAAAAATTACTCCTTCAAGGGGCTGTCCGAAGCCCGCACGGTGCGGGTTTCGAGTCGCCGCATGGAGTGCCCACCCGGGGAAGAGCCGGGAAAACAAAAAATGCGCCTGCAAAACATCGGCAGGCGCACACAAAGTTCTTGGGAACCACTACTGCAACTAAAACGACTCTAGCAGGCTCGGGCCTGCGACGGGTCGATTTTCCACGCCCGATTCCGGGACGGGTTCCCGTGCCGCTGCCGGAGTACCGTGGAACACGTGGCGCACGAGCGCATGCGCGCGGCAGCCGACGACTCCTCGCAGAGCCCGGTCGGGGCTGTCGGCAGGGTGACGGTGCCCATTCCGCCGGGCGGTCCGGGCGAGGTCCTGGTCGCCCTGCGGGGCGGGTCGGAGGCGTTCGCGGCCTGGTGCTCGGAACCGGTCGGCCGGGACGTCCGGGTGGTCGTGGTGGACGCGATCTCGGCCCGCTCGGTGATCGTCGAGCTCCTGCCGCCCTAGGCGCGTGTCGGAATCCCCGCAGGTCAGGTGGTCGGTCATGTTCTTCTGGCACGTTCCCGCACCCAACGAGGCGATGCTCATATCCGGGTCCAAGCGCCAGTCGCAGGACACCCAGTTCCGCATCGTCACCGGTCACGGCAGCCTGGTCCTGCCGGTCAAGCAGAAGGTCCGGATGCTCTCCCTGGCCCTCCGGGAGGCGACGATCGCCGAGGACTGCGTCACCCAGCAGGGCATCCGGCTCACCGTGCGCGCGGTCTGCGTGTTCAAGGTCGGAGACGACGCCGTGTCGATCGCCAACGCCGCCCGCCGCTTCCTCTCGGAGCAGAACCAGATGGAGGAGCTCGTCGGCCGGATCTTCGCCGGCCACCTGCGGTCGATCATCGGCGGGCTGACCGTGGAGCAGATCATCCGGGAGCGCAGCAGGGTCGCCCAGGAGGTGATGGCGGGCAGCCACGGCGAGATGGAGAAGCTCGGCATCGTGGTCGACGCCCTGCAGATCCAGGAGATCGAGGACTCGACCGGCTACATCGACAACCTCGCCGCGCCGCACGTGGCGGCGGTCGCCAGCCAGGCCCGGATCGCCCAGGCCAAGGCCGACCAGGAGGCCACCGAGCGGGAACAGCAGGCGGCCGCGCTGAAGGCGGAGTACGAGCGGGACACCGCGATCAAGCGGGCCGGCTTCCTCGCCGAGACGGAACAGTCCAGGGCCCGCGCCGCCCAGGCCGGCCCGCTCGCCGAGGCCCGCGCCTCCCAGGACGTCATCGAGGAGCAGACCGCGCTCGCCCAGCGCCGGGCCGCGCTCGCGGCGCAGCAGCTGGAGGCGGAGGTGCGGCGCCCGGCGGACGCGGAGGCGTACCGGCAGCGGACGCTGGCCGAAGCCGCCCGTGACCGGGTGAAGTTCGAGGCGGACGGCAGCGCCTACAGCGAACGGACCCTGGCCCAGGCACAGGCGGACGCCAACACGGCCCGGGCCGACTCGCTGCGCGGCGGGAACCAGGAACTCATCGCCGCCAACCGGATCGTGGAGAACCTCCCGGCCCTCGCCGACGCGGCCGCCCGCGGCATGTCCGGGGCCGACCTCACCGTCCTCAACGGGAGCGACGGCGTCAACCAGATGGCGGCCGGCATCGTCAGCCAGGGCCTCGCGATCCTGCACTCCCTCCAGCACTCGACGGGCCCGCACGGCGACGGCAAGGCCAACCCGGCTCCCCGGATCCCGGAGCGCACCTGAACCCCGGCGGGAGCTCACTCCCGGTGGGTCCGCCCGCTCTCGGGGCGGACCCACCGGGATGATCGCTGCCTAGACGGGGACCGTCACGAAGGTCTGGCCGGACTCGTTCACGACCGACACCGAGGCCACGTCCTCCGGTGCGACGATCGCCGAACCATCCAGTGTGGTACCGGACTTGGCGCCGACGGTGGAGACCAGCCAGCTGCCCGCGTCCGCCTTCGTCCCGCCCTTGCCGTTGACCACCAGGTGGCAGCGCTGGCCGGCCGGGATGCCGGTGACGGCCGCGTTGACCCGGACCCAGCCCATCGCCGGCGTCACCGTCAGCGTCATCCGGGCGCCGGTGGCCGGGTCCGTCGCGGAGCCCGTCCTGGTGCCGGCTGGGGGCGGGGTGGCGACGGTGGTGCTCGGAGCCGGGCCGGCTGCCACCGGTGGTGCGGGCGCGGTGGTGCGGCCCAGCGCGATCCCGGCGACGAGCGCCGCTGCCGCAGCGACGGCGGCAGCAGCGCCGATCCGGGCCCGGCGTCGGCGCAGCGCCGAGCCGCGTTCGGCCCGGGCCCGGCGCAGGGTGCGCTGCAGCAGCAGGTCGCCGCCCTCGGGCGGGCCGTCCACGAGCAGTTCGGGCGGCACCTCGCCCAGGGCGGTCTCCAGCTCGCGCAATTCGGTCACCTCCTGACGGCAGGCCGGGCAGTCGGCCAGGTGCCGTTCGACCGCCGCCGCCTCGGCCGGATCGAGTGCACCCAGCACGTAGGCGCCGACGAGCTCCGCGCTCCACTCGTGCGGTGTCGTGCTCACGTCGTTCCTGTTCGCGTCGTTCCCATGCGAGTCGTCCCTGGTCACGCCGACACCTCCTGCCACGTCCCCGACCTGCCGGTGTACGAGCGTTTGAGCGCCCGGAGCGCGTAGTGCGCGCGGGACTTGACCGTGCCGGCCGGCACCCCCAGCTGCTCCGCGGCCTCGCTGACGGACAGCCGCTGGAAGTAGATCGAGCGCAGCACGTCGCGGTGCTCGGGCGAGAGCCGCTCCAGCGCCTGCGACATCACCAGCGCCTCCACCACGCCCTCGGCGTGGTCGTGCTCGACCGGCACGGTGGCCGTCGCCTCGGAGACCTCCGCCACCTCGGCCGGCCGGGCGGCCCGGGCCCGGAACCGGTCGGTGATCAGGTTGCGTTCCACGGTCAGCAGCCAGCCGCGTACCGACCCGCGGGCCTCGGTCAGTGCCTCGGGGTTGCGCCAGGCCCGGATCAGGGTCTCCTGGACGGCGTCCTCGGCCGCCGCGCGGTCGCCGGTGAGCCGGACGGCGTAGGCGAGCAGCGCGGCGCCGTGCTGCTCGTAGAGCGTCCGGATCAGTGCCTCGTCGGCGGCGTCCTGCCGCCCGGCTGATCGTGTCCTCGCCATCCGCCATTCCTCCGTCGTCGGGTGCCACGTCCAGCACGTACGCGGGGGCCGTTCGGTTCAACCGGATTCCCGGCAGGTCCGGTTCTCGTTCAGGCAGGCCACCACGGCGGCCATCTGCCGGTCGGTCATCAGGCCGATGAACACCGCGTGGTCGGTGAGCGGACTGTGGTGCTGCTCGGGGAAGGCGTCCAGGGCGAACTCCCGGGCTGGCGGCGGGCGGTAGCCGACGGTCACCCGCAGGTGCGGGACCGGGAAGGTGTCGTGCGGGCAGACGCCGGCGGCGTCCGGGAACCGCACGTGCGAGCGGTGGCCGGAACTGTCCGTGCCGCGCCCGTCCCAGCAGCTGGGGAAGTCCAGGGTGCGGGTGAGGAGGCTCCCGGCGGGGCAGAGCGGGTAGCGATCGGTGGTCGTGCGGCCGGCGAAGCCCGTGCAGCCCCAGCGGGCGCCGGCGTCCGCGCCGCCGTCGGTGGCGGCGGTCGGGTCGCCCTCCAGGAGCCGGAGGAAGCGCGGCATCGGTACGACCTTGGCCCATGGATTGCCGAGGTACTCGATGGTGACGGTGTCGGGGGTGAGGATCTCGCCGGTGTTGCCGTGCGGGTCGTCGTCGGGCGCCCCGGCCGTGGTTCGCGGTGCGGCGCCGTCGGTGCGGCGCAGCACCGGCCAGTAGTAGGTCGAGCGGTCGCCGCTGGTGCAGGTGGTCGCGGCGGCGGCGAGGCTGTCGTCGGTGGAGTCCGCGTCCGTGGAGAGGTTGCCGACGTAGTCGTGCACGTGGTGGGCGCCGCCCACGGTGCCGGGTGAGATCACCACGTTGTCCGCGTTGCGGTGCCCCTCCTGATTGCGCCCGCAGTCCTGCGCGTACGAGCCGGTGGAGGCATCCGGTCCGGCGGCGGACGGAGGGGCGGGTGCGGCGACGGCCACGGCGGTGATGTCGACGAACCCGGCCGCCGGTTCCGGCCCGGCCGGCCAGTACCTGACCGCCAGCAGCGACAGCCCCAGGGCGAGGCAGAGCAGGACGCCGACCGGGAGCGCGACGCCGCCCAGCCGGTGGTGATCACGTTCCCGGTGCACCGCGACAGTCTGGGCGACGGGCCGCCGCCCGGGCAAGGCGGCCCATCACCCGGACCGTCGGGCGCGGCGGGGCGGGTCAGTAGCCCCCGGAGTAGCCGCCCTGCGACGGGGCGGCCGACGGGGTCTGGGCGGCGGACGGGGTCTGGGCGGGGGCCGGGGTGGAGGCCTGACCGGGCATGCCCGCCGCCTTCTTCCCCTCGGGCGTGCTCGCGAACCAGGTGCCGCCGACGCCCTGGCCGCTGGTCTGCCCCGCCGCGGTGTCGCCGGCGAAGCGGTAGAGCGGCCAGCCGTTGAGGGTCACCTGCTTCGTCCCGTCCGGCCGGGTCACGCTGCCGACCAGGGTGGAGTCGACCCCGGTGACCTTCACCGGGTCCTGGGCGGTGAGCGGCGGCCACTTCGCCGCGCAGGCGTCGGTGCAGGTGCTCGCGGACGGCTTGGCGGTGTCCTTGTCGAAGCGGTACAGGGTCCGGCCGGCGGAGTCGGTGACGATCGGCCCGAGCGCGGGCGAGTTCGCGGCGACGATCCGGACCCCGGAGGAGCCGCCGGCCGCGGGGGCGGACGCCGTGGCCGCCGGGGCGGCGGCGCTGCTGGAGCTGTTCCCGCCGTACCCGCTGCTCGTGTCGGGCCCGCAGGCGGTGGCGGCGAGCGCGAGCAGGGCGACGCCGGACACGGCGACCAGGCGGCGGGCGGCGAAGGCGGGGACGGTGAACGTGGGCATGCTGAACTCCCCCTGGAGCAGGTGTGGTTGTGGATTCGGGCGGTGTCGCCCTGTGCACCCTCCACACGGATCCTCGGCGGGATCGGTTCAACGCCGTCGGAAATTTTTCCTGACCGACTGTCCGTTCCTGTCGGCGCCGGCATCATCGGAGCGGGATCAGCAGTTGCAGGCGCAGCCCACGGCGGCTGTCGGTTCGGCGTCCTGCTCGATGGTGGTGCAGCAGGTGTCGCCCACGGCGGCGGAGCCCCTGCCGAGAGTGTCGGCGTCGGCCTTGACGACGTAGACCTCCCAGGGTTCCTTGCCGGGGCCGTGTACCCAGACCTTGTCCTGGAGGGCATAGCAGCAGGAGGTGTCGTTCTCCTCGAAGGTGGCCAGGCCGGCCTCCTTGAGCCGGACGGTGGTCGCGGCGACCTGCTCGGTGGATGCGACCTCGACGCCGAGGTGGTCCAGGCGGGTCTCCTCGTCCGCTTCGCCCTCGATGAGGACGAGTTTGAGCGGGGGCTCGGTGATGGCGAAGTTGGCGTAGCCGGGGCGGCGCTTGGCGGGTTCGGTGCCGAAGAGCTTGGCGTAGAAGGCGACGGAGCCTTTGAGGTCGGCGACGCGCAGGGCGAGCTGGACGCGGGACATGGCGATCCTCCCTGATCCGGATTCCTGTTTCGATGGATATCGATACAGGCGAGCTTGCCACCGGATTAGATGAGCGTCAACATAGACACATGTCGAATCTGGAGCTGAAGGTGCTCGACCAGGACGGGACGGCGGTCGCGTGCTGCTCGCCGATGGTCCGCGAGCCGCTGGACGAAGAGGCCGCCGTCGACCTGGCGAGGATGTTCAAGGCCCTGTCCGACCCGGTGCGGCTGCGGCTGCTGTCGCTGATCGCCTCGCACGAGGGCGGCGAGGCGTGCGTCTGCGACCTGACCGGTCCCTTCGACGTCTCCCAGCCGACCATCTCCCACCACCTCAAGGTCCTGCGCGAGGCCGGCCTGGTCGGCTCCGAGCGTCGCGGGACCTGGGTCTACTACTGGGTGCTGCCCGTCGCGCTGGCCAAGCTGTCCGCCCTGCTCCAGGCGCCGGCCACCGCCGGGGGGTCCAGATGACCGGGACGGCTCCGCTGGGCCGCCGGGCGGCCGTCGAGTTCACCGGCACCGGCGCGCTGGTCGCCGTCGTGGTCGGCTCCGGCATCCAGGCCACCGAGCTCTCGCAGGATGTCGGCGTCCAACTGCTGGCCAACTCGCTCGCGACCGTGTTCGGCCTCGGCGTACTGATCCTGCTCCTCGGCCCGGTCTCCGGCGCCCACTTCAACCCCGCGGTCACGCTGGCCGCCTGGTGGACCGGCCGCCGCGACGGGGACGGGCCCACGCTGCGGGAGGCGGCGGCCTATGTCCCGGCCCAGGTCGCCGGGGCGATCGGCGGCGCAATGCTGGCGGACGCGATGTTCGCCGAGCCGCTCGCGCGCTGGTCGACTCACGCCCGGTCGGCGCCGCACCTCTGGCTGGGCGAGGCCGTCGCCACCGCCGGTCTCATCCTCTTGATCTTCGGACTGGCCCGCATCGGCCGCGCGCACCTCGCCCCGGCCGCGGTCGCCTCCTACATCGGCGCCGCCTACTGGTTCACCTCCTCCACCAGCTTCGCGAACCCGGCCGTGACGATCGGCCGCGCCTTCACGGACACCTTCGCCGGCATCGCCCCCGCCTCCGTGCTGCCGTTCATCGCCGCCCAGCTCGTCGGTACGGCCGTCGGCGTAGCCCTGGTCGCGGTGCTGTTCGGCCGCCCGACCCCGGCCGGCGAGGACGTGGTGGTCCCGCACGGCGACCACCACCCGGCCCCGGCCGCCCGCTGACCCCGCCTTCCCCGCACCGCCTTCCCCTCACCGCATTCTCCTGCCCGCCCCGAAAACCCGAGGACCCCGTTCGTGAGTACTCCCGCCGTCCCGTCCGTCCCGTCCGTCCCGTCCGTCCCCTCCGTGCTGTTCGTCTGCGTGCACAACGCCGGCCGCTCCCAGATGGCCGCCGCCTTCCTCACCCGCCTCGGCGGCGACCGGGTCGAGGTCCGCTCGGCCGGCTCCGCCCCGGCCGAGGCCGTGAACCCGGCCGTGGTCCAGGCCCTGGCCGAGGTCGGGATCGACATCTCCGCCGAGACCCCGAAGGTGCTCACCACCGAAGCCGTTCGGACGTCCGACGTCGTGATCACCATGGGCTGCGGCGACGCCTGCCCCTACTTCCCGGGTAAGAAGTACCTGGACTGGAAGCTCGACGACCCGGCCGGCCAGGGCGTCGACGCGGTCCGCCCGATCCGCGACGAGATCGAACGGCGCATCCGGGGCCTGCTCGCCGACCTCGGCATCGAGCCCCGCTGACGGCGGCGACGAACGGGCGGGGGCCTCGGGCGAGCTGCTGCCCCGCGCGGCGGGCAGTGGAGCACCGGCCCCGCCGGAAAGATCGATGTCAGGCCGTGCGACGCTGGAGCGATGCCGCCCGTCTTTGCCCCCGCGGAGCCGATAACGCCCGATCCCGTGGGCGACGTGCCGAGCACGCTGCTCACCCAGTCCTGGCTCGACCTGTCGTTCCTGCACTGGGCCGCCGACCCCGCGGACGTGGCCTCGCTCCTCCCGCCCGGGACGGTGCCGGACACGCACGACGGCCTCACCTACATCGGCCTGGTGGCCTTCCGGATGCACCGCGTGGGCTGGTTCAAGGTGCCGGGCATCCCGTACCTCGGCACCTTCCCCGAGACCAACGTGCGGCTCTACTCGGTGGACCGGCACGGGCGGCGCGGCGTGGTGTTCCGGTCGCTTGAGGCCTCGCGGCTGCTGCCGGTGGCCATCGCCCGCAGCGCCTTCCGGCTGCCCTACATGTGGGCCAGGATGGAGATCCGCCGCGACGCGGACACCCTCACCTACACCAGCAGGCGGCGCTGGCCCGGACCGCGCGGCGCCCGCTCCCGGATCGCCGTCCGCGTCGGCGGGCGGATCGAGGAGCCGACCGCCCTCGAACACTTCCTGACCGCCCGCTGGGGCCTGCACAACGCCTTCTTCGGCCGGACGGTGCACCTGCCCAACGTCCACCCGCGCTGGCCGCTGCACCGGGCCGAACTCCTGGAGTGCGACGACGAGTTGGTGGCCGCGGCCGGCCTGCCGGCGCCGGCCGGGCCGCCGGTGAGCGTGCTGTACTCCCCGGGCGTGCCCGTCCGCTTCGGCCCTCCCACCCGACCGGGCGGCCTGCCCACCCCCTGAGCCTTCCTCCGCGCCGACCCCTTGCCAGGCGCGCCCGACCCCCGCTTCGATGCGAGTAAGCGAGGAATGGGAGGGGTTTCCCGTGCAAGAGGTCTGGTTCGCCGACGTCCTGCGGCACCTGCGCGTGCTGCTCGCCGCGTTACCGCCCCTGATCGAGGAGTACCGCGAGCGGCGCATCGCCGGCGGGATCGAGGGCCTGCTCGAGTGGACACTCCCGTGGGGCATGGACGACGGCGTCGGGAACGTCCGGCTCACGGTGGTGGAGGTGCCCTCGGGCTGGGGCGAGCGGAAGCGCGTACGGGTCGTCGTGGCGGCGGACGCGAAGCCGTTCCACGAACGGAAGGGCTCGGACGACCTGCCCCTGCCCCGCTACGACGAGAAGGCCCGCCGCCCGCTCTGGTTCCCCCGGAGCGCGAGCCTGGCCCGTGACATGGCCGAGTACCTGCTGGACCACGTCGACGGCGACACGGGCTCGCTCCGCGCGGAGGCCGGGAACGCGGCGAGCTTCACGGTGGTGATCATGTCGGCCGAGGCCGGGTGATTCCGCCCGGGCGTCGTCTGGAGGAGCCACGATCACTGGCGCCATGATCACCGGTCGACCGACCGGAGGCCGGACGCTGCCCCCGAACCCGCGTCGCCGGCGAGTCGAGTCGTTGGACGCGGTGACGGGCACGGGGACAGGCGGACGGCACCGGTCGCGACGGCCGCCCGGTACCGTCCGCCTGTCGGGACGTCACCGCCCCCGAAGCCACCACATGGCCAGGCCGGCCACTGCTGTACCGCCGGCAGTGGCCGCTGCGCGCACAGCACTGAACAGGGCCGCCACGGCCAGTCGGCGTGCCGTCCGCTGCACATTCCTTTTCATCGGGTACACCCCCACTCGTTGCCCGGCCGGACGCCGGAGCAGTACTCCCACTCTCATTCGCGTGCGGCAACAACACCTCAAACCGCGGGCGCCCCGGGCAACTTCGGCGATACCCTGCAGCACGTAGCACTGCCCGCCCCCACCCGCAGCGGGCGAGGCGGGCGGCATCCAGACAGGGGGCAGACCATCCCAACGCCGGATCCCCGCCGACGTCTGCACAGCGAGTTGTCGGCCCTCAAAGCAGCTGCTGATGCCAAGTGCCGGGAGAACGGCGGTCGGCCGCTGTCTCAATCCGATATCCAAAAGGCGCTCCGGAAGCCGCCCTACAACATCCCCGGCTTCCGGGGGCAACGCGTCAGCGACTGGGTTCCGACCGACTTCCGGCGGGCCCAAGCCCCCTCCAGTGACAGCGAGGACGCCCTGTGGGCGCTGGTCTGCCTCTGGAGCGAAACCGCCGGTCGTGCCCCGGGAAAGCGACGGGAGTGGGTGAGACTCGCCGAACAGGCACGTGAAGCCCCTGCCTCCACGGAGGTCCGCGACCTCGGCCGCCCGGACGGCTCTGACGTCGCGGGCCCGCCCTGGTCCGGCCCGGAGAGGTCCGCCCCGGAGAGGTCCGCCCGGTACAAGGTCAGCCACTTCCCCCGCGACGGCGCGGACTCCCCGGTGGAGTCGTTGCACGAGCAGCCCAGTCAACTGCTCATGGCACGGCATCAGATAGTGCCGTTCACCGGCCGCCTCGATGACCTCAAACGTCTGACAGCATGGCGGGACGATCCGGCCGGGCCAGTGGCCGCCGTGCGGTTGCTGCACGGTCCCGGCGGGCAGGGCAAGACACGACTGGGCGCGAGATTCGCTGCCGACACACCTGCCGGCTGGCAGGTGTGGCAGGCCGCGTACACCGCCGGTTCCTCGACGGTACCGACCGCGAGAAGGACCGGGCCCCCGGGGCAGCGGGTGCTGGTCATCGTGGACTACGCCGAACGCTGGCCCGCCACCACCCTGATGGAGCTCATGCACGACCTGGCGCGTCGTCGCTGCGAGCGGCTACGGGTTCTGCTCATCGCCCGCTCCGCAGGCTCCTGGTGGCAGAACCTCCCCCACGACCTCCAACTCCTCGGCTACGCGGCGGGCGCGGTCGAGCTGGAGCCCCTCAGGGACGGCGCGACCGGGGACCGGGCCGAGGCGTTCCTCGCGGCCCGCGACCGCTTCGCCGACGCCCTCGGCGTAGCGGATGCCGAAGCCGTCGAAGTCCCCGGCAACATCGACGATCCCGCGTTCGGGCTGATGCTCACCGTGCACATGGCCGCCCTCGTTGGGGTGGACCGGCTCCGGCGCGGCCTCAGCCCGACACCCGACCCCGATCCCGATCCCGAGGCACTCTCCGTCTACCTGTTGAACCGCGAGCGCGCGTACTGGCACAAGCTCCACACGCTCGCCGAGGGTCGTGTGCGCATCGACGCCGATGTCATGGCCCAGGCTGTGTTCACCGCAACCCTCGTTGGCCCTCTGGGGGATGACGAGGCGGAGACGGCGCTCCAGCGGGTGCGCATCAAGTCTTCCGTGCCGGTGGATGAGATCATCGATGACCACGCATTGTGCTATCCGGCGAGCAATCCGCTCACCGTGCTCGAGCCGCTCTATCCCGACAGGCTCGGCGAGGACTTCCTCGCGCAGACCACCCGCGGCCACCACGCCTCCCGTCCGCTCAACCGCTGGGCCGTCAGGGCCGCCGAGCGGTTGCTCGCCCAGCCGGAGGCCACGGACCCACCGGTGTGGACACGTTCGGCCCTGACCGTCCTCATCGAGACCGCCCACCGCTGGAAGCACGTCGCCACCGGCCAGCTCTACCCCCTTCTGCGCAGCCGGCCTCAGCTGGCTCTGGAGGCCGGCGGTGCCGCACTGGCTCGCCTTGCCGAGATTCCCGACGTGGATCCCGCGGTGCTGCAGGCCATCGAGGCCCAGGTCCCGGATCGGCGCGTCGACCTCGACGCCGGCATCGCGACGCTCGCGCAACGCCTCGCCGACCACCTCCTCGCCACGACCAAGGACCCAGCTGACCGCGCCCGGATTCACCATGACCTCAGCGGGCGGTATTTCAACGCGGGATTCCATGGCCAGGGCGTGGTACCCGCCCAGGAAGCCGTCGACATCTACCGGGAACTGGTGAAAGCAGAATCGCCGGCCCGGTCCGTTTACGAGCCAGCCTTAGGCCGGGCTCTGGACTTGCTCGGAATCCATCTGGAGCTGACCGGCCGACACGACGACGCCCTCAGAGCAACCGAGGAGGCGGCCTCCATCTTCCGTCGTCTCAGCCAGGCCGAGCGCGAACGCTACGAACCCACGCTCGTACGAATACTGGCCAACCTCGCCGGCCGGCACCAGTCCGACCCCGAGCGGCGCCGCGCCGTCGCTGCGGAGGCCGCCGAGCGTGGGAGGCGTTGGGCCGACGCCTTCCACGGCGGTGTCGAGCTGGCCGGAGCGTTGGAGAACCTCGGCTCCGCGTTGGCAGATCTAGGACGCCACCACGAAGCCCTTGCACCGACCCGTGAAGCCGCCGACATCCGGGCTCGACAGGCACGCGATGCTCCCAAGAAGTACGAGCCGGATCTCGCCCGGGTCCTGTGGGCCCTCGGGTCCCGCCTTGAGCGGGACGGGCAGCGAGAGGAGGCGCTGGCTGTGACCCAGGAGGCGGTCGACGCCTACCGGCGCCTTGCCGAGGCGAACCCCGCCGGTTACGAATCCGCCTTGGCCGAGGCGCTGAACAAACTGGGTATCCATCTAACGGCGTTGGGGCGGCTGGACGAGGCGCTGGCTGCGACCCAGGAGGCGGTCGACGTGCACCGGCGACTTGCCGTGGCGGACTTCACCGCCCACCAACTCTACCTGGCCAAGCTGCTGAACCACCTCAGCATCGATCTGGCGGCGGTGGGACGGCTGGACGACGCGTTTGGTGCGACCCGGGAAGTCGTTGACGTCTACCGATCGCTGGCCGCCACGGACCCAGCCACCCATGAGCCCGGCCTGGCTGTCGCGCTGGACATTCTCGGCGATCGTCTGTGGGGGGCGGGGCGGCTGGACGACTCGCGGGCTGCGACCCAGGAGGCGGTCGACGTCTACCGGCGTCTTGCCGTGGCGGATTTCACCGCCCACTGGCTAGGCCTGGCTGCGGCGCTGAACCACCTCGGCGCCCGTCTGTCCCGGGTGGGGCGGTGGAAGTAGGCGTCGGCCGCAACCGAAGAAGCGAGACGAAACACGATCTGGAAGGCTGATGAAGATAGTGGGTTCTGGCTCCACCGCGCGAACGGTGAGGTCAGACTCGCCGGTCTGGGGACCTCCGCGCTATACGTCTTCTCGGCGGCGGCCCGGGGCTGACCCAGGCCGCGCCCGCCGTCACCACCCGTCAGGGGCTGTCGGGGCAGAGGTGGGTGTATTCGTGTGCGTGGGCGCTGTACAGCGTCGGCTGGTCCGGGGCCTCATCGGTGGTGAAGATGAAGTCCACCGTGACATCCGGGAGATCGGCGACGGTGGTCCGCATGGTGAACTGCGGGAGGGAGTGGGTCTCGGGGACGCGTTCCCAGTGCACACCGGCGGAGGCGAAGGCGTCCGAGAGCTCCCGGAAGCCGGGCGGGCCGGGGAAGGAACCGTACTCACCCGGCCCGTCGACCGGGAGGACGACGTCGTCGTACCACGTCCGGACGGAGACCGTGTTGACGATCCCGCACCGGCACACGTCGACCGACATGCAGCCGAACCGGAACCACTGCGGCCACGGCAACCCGTCGGCGACGCGCCCCGAATCCTCGGCCTCGCCCCGCTCGGGCACCGGGTACGGCCCGAGCGGGCGCAGGCCGGCGAAGTCCCCGGTCGAGCCGTACCGCGTCAGGAGGTCCACGAGCGCTGCTGTCGTCATGCGTTCATGATCGCACCGGGTGGCCGGGCAGCGGGGTCAGTCGCACAGGGCGGAGCTGAGGACGTCGAGCATCTTGGAGCCGGAGACGGTCATCGTGTTGGAGACCAGTGAGGCGTGGCGGCCGTTGGGGGCGAAGACGGTCATCGTGGTGTAGCCGGGCACCCCGCCGCTGTGGCCCCAGGCCGCGCCGCCGCAGCGCAGCGGGAAGGTCTGGAGGCCGAGGCCGTAGCCCGTGCCGCATTCTGTGAGGTTGGATTCTGCGATTCCTTGATGCCGCTGGTGTGCTGGAGGAGCCGGCGCACGGTGATGGTGTTGCCGTCGAAGCCGTTCCCGTCCACGACGCCCGGAAGGTAGCGCTCGATGGGTGCGTCGAGGGAGACCTTGCCCTCGTCGACGATGCGCGCCGTGCACGAGAGCGTTATCGGTCAATCGGCTGTCGGCTGTTGTCAGCGGAGGGTGCCGGGCGCCGGCCCGAGGCGGAATCCCTCGGGCCGGTCCGGCGTCGCTCACTTGAGGCCCAGCATCTTCTGGATTTTCGGGGGGATCGAGATGTACCACGTGCCGTCCGGCCGTCGTTGTTTCCCGAGGAGCCGCTGGGCCTTGACGCTCTCGTGTTCCAGCACCCTTGCCCAGGCGCTCCCTTCAGGGGTGTCCCGGCCGAGCGAGTCGGGATCACCGGGAACCTGGATCATGAAACCGGGGGCCTTCGCGAGCCGGCGCACCAGGTCCAGCACTCCCGTCTCGTTCTCCCACTTCTGCGGGATGTTGAGGTTGGGCTCCGCCTGCGCGTGCCCCTGTGCCGGCGCGGCCGCGGCGGACGAGGAGGCTTCCGCGGGGGCGCTCTCGGTGACGACCGGCGGGGGCTCCGTCGGGACGTAGTCCCGCTGGAGGTCCGCCGTGGTGTCGCGGTGGCGCTTCAGGGCGTTGTCGATCAGGTCGCGGTAGTCGTCCTTGCCGGTGACCGGGTGGACGGGACGCGAGAACGGGTCGTAGTCGACGCCGAAGTTCGCGGCCATGTCCATCACGAAGTGGTAGCGGTGGATGTCGGTGAGGTCGCGACGGTAGTCGGTGTACCAGAGGCTGAGGAGCGAGAAGGCGAGGGCCTTCTTCTCCTCCGGGGTGGCGCCCGCCTCGTGGGCGAGCCTGATCAGCTTGCCGGTGGTGCGCGACGGGCCGAGCGAGACCGGGTAGCCCAGCCGGCCGGCGGTCGCGACGTGCGGGTCCAACTGGTTGGGGGTGGCCGCGGCGCCGCGGAAGGTCCGCTCGACGGGGGTCCGGTCCAGAGGGGGGTTCGGAGGCGGATCGGCCGTGGTGCTCGTCCAGTTGGGATACGTGCGTTCCGACGCGGGGTCCGGGACGTCGCCGAGCACGTAGCCCCTGAACTCGATGTCGGAATCCTGCTGCGCGGCCCTCGCGTCGGGCTCCGTGGTGGGCTTGATCTCCTTGACGGTGACGTGGTGCGCGAGGTCCTTCGGCTCCGCCATGTACATGAGTTCCGCCACGTCGTGGATGGTCGAGATCAGCGTGGAGAACGACTCGGTGTGGGGTGAGCCGAGGATGTCGTTGATCGTCTTCGTGCCGTGCTCGACGAACGGGAGGTACAGGCGCTTGAGGGCGGCGAGGTCCGCGCTGCTGCTCCCGAGGTGCTGGGTGAACTCGGCGTTGCCCGTCGTGTTCGCCGCCAGCCACGGGATCAGCTTCGTCTGCACGAAGTTCGAGTTGGACGCGTGGATGTCGGAGTCCTGGCGGACGGACAGGGCGAGGTCGCGCTCGATCTCGGCCATCGGGAGGGACTTGACCCGGTCGAGGACCGCCGAGGCCGCCTGGTCCTTCGTCTTGTAGACGCGGGAGAGCGCGTCCCGGGATTCCGCGCTCCGGCCTCCACCGTTCGCCGTCGGCATGGACGGCGGTGCGGGGGCCGTGACCCACTCCGTGAGGACCTTGACGATCGAGGGCCGTTGGGCCGGGTCGTACCACCGCCGATGGAGGTCCGGGTGGCCCTCCAGGCCGGCACCGATGTCGTGGTAGCTGCGTTCCGCGTCCTCCTGGACGGTCTTCTCGACCTCCAGGACCTTCGGCGCGTCCCAGCGGGCCAGGTCGTCGGCGTCCATGTGCGGAAGGTCGGTGCGGGTGGCGGTCTCGGGTGCGTCGGGGGCGCCGTGCGGGTGGTCCTTGACGACGGCGGTGTGGTCCACCGTGTCCTCGATGGTCTCCAGGTAGCGGTGGGGCACCTCGGCGGAACTGCTGACGTCGTGGCCCATCAGGCCGTCGCGGTGGACGCCGGGGCCGTCGCCGTTGTGGCGGAACAGGCTGTCGGAGTCCTGGTACTCGTCCTTGAGGCCCAGGTAGTGCAGGACCTCGTGGACGACGCGGGGCATGTGGGTGTCGTCGTGGGCAGGGTCGACGGGCACGTTCCAGGAGCGCTGGTCGAGCGGCACCCGCTGGTCGTTGCGGCCGATGGTGATGGCCTCGGGGTGGTCGTCGCCCGCGACGAGCTTCAGGTCGAGGTGGAACTGGTCGCCGGAGCGCGGGAGTTCGAGGCCGCCGTTGAGGTGGTGGTCGATCGCGCGCTGGATCCGCTCGTGCACGCCGGCCAGCTCGCCGGCCGACATGCCGCTGTGCCCGAGGTTCACCGGCAGCTCGACGGTGTGGTGGCGGACCCAGGTGCCGTTCTCGGCCTGGACGCGGCGCACCACGGAGCGGACCAGGGTCTGCGAACCGGCCAGCGAGTGCGGGGCGTTGCCCTTGAGCGGGTCGCGCGCGGGGTCGAAGCGCTCGGTGTGCACGCGGGTGGTCGGTGCGCCGTCGAGGCGGGAGCGCCAGTCGGGCGAGGCCGGCTGCCGCACCGGGCGGGCGACCGGTTCGGGGGTGGGCTCCGGGACGTGGACCTGCGGGACGACCGGGACGACGACGGAAGCGGGCTGTTCGTGGGTCTCGTGCGGGGTGCCGGGGTCGCTTTCGAGACGCGGGGGCGGCGGCAGTTCGACGCTCACCGCGACGTGGTCGCCGGTGTGATCGGGCGAGCCCGGTTCGAAGTCCTGGTTGCCGCGCGAGCGCGGGATGACGGTGACGTCGTCGCCGTGCAGCACCACCGGGCCGTCGCTCTGGAGGGTCTCCAGCCGGTCCTTCAGCTCGCTGCGCAGGGCGGTGGCGACCGCCTCGGCGCGTTCCTGCCCCAGCTTGAAGGACTTCCCGAAGTGGGGGAGGCCCTGGTCGAGGACGTTCGCGCGTCCCTCTACGGTCACCACCGGCGGGCCGCCGCCGTCGCGGGCGTTGCGCACCCCGAGGTCGGCGACCTGGCGGGCGGTGGAGCTCAGGGCCTGCTGCCGGGGAGCGGTGAGGTCGGCGGAGCCGCCGTCGAAGGCGATCGGGCCGAGGTCGACCCGCACCGGCTCGTGCGGTGCGGCCGGCAGCGGGGGCTCGGGCGGTGCCGTGTGGGGCGGGAGCGGCGGCGGGACGTCGGGGGCCGTGGAGGTGTGCTCGGGGGTTGTGTGGTGGAGGTCGACCGGGCCGGTGGAGACGTGATCGACCGGGGTGTGCTCGACCGTGGTGTGATCGACCGGTGCATGGACGGACTGGGGCTGGTCGACCGGGGCCTGGGCGGTGGGGTTGCTCTCCGTGCGGGTGACGGCCGGCTCGCCGGCGGTTCGCACGGGGGCGGCGGTTCGGCTGTCCGTCGACGTGCTGGTGCTGCTCGTTTCGGTGGTGACCCGGGGGGACTGTGCCGGTGTCTGCGCCGATGTCTGCGCCGGGGCCTGTGCCTGTCCTTCGCCGGGACGGGGCTGGTTGGCCGTTGCCGTGGCCGTGGTGTTGTTGCCGCTCGTGGCGGGGGAGTCGGTGGTGCGCGAGGCGTCGGCGCCGGTCGTCGTCGGCTTGTCGGCGACGGTGGGTCCGGTGATCCCGGTTGTACCGGGCGTACCGGTAGTACCGGGCGTCTCGGCGGGGCGGGTGGCTCCGGCGGTCGTGTCGGTCGGCTTGGTCTCGAAGCCGGGGAGGCCCAACTCCTGGTGGGGCGTCGGGGCCGAGGTTGTGGTTTCGCTGCCGTGGAGGCCGGATCCCGTCGTGCTGCCGGTTTCGCCTCGCGATGCCGTCGTCCGGGCGGGTGACTCGACGGTGGTGTCCGTGGTGCGGGGGCTGGTCCGCTCCTGCGTACCGACGGAGGTTTCGGGCTGCCCGTGGGTGGCCTCGTTCGTCGTGTGGCTCTCGGAGACGGACGGCGTGTTGACGGTGCGCACGTCGGGCGTGCCGACGGAGTGGGTGTCGGTGTGGGTGCCGATGTCCTCCGAGACCGTCACGGGCCGGGTGTCGGGCGTCGTCGTCTCCTTGACCCCGGCGGTGTTGTCGCCCGATCCGGTCCGTATCGGGGCGGGCGCGGTGTCCGTCGGGTGGACGGCAGGTGTGTGCACATCCGGCGTGTGCACGTCCGGCGCGTGGACGTCCGGAGTGTGCACGTCGACCGGGTGGACGTCCGGGAGATGGAGGTCCGGAGCCTTGATCTCCTTGAGGTTGACGGGGTCGATCTTGGTCTTCCCCTCCTCCCCGCCGCGCCCGTGCTTCCCGCCGCCCAGGGCGCCGATCAGGCCGGAGGTGAGGGCCGAGGTGTAGTCGGCGTCTCCGCCGAAGGCGGCGGTCATCGTGGCGGTGGTGATCACACCGGTGGCGCCGCCGACGGCGAGCTTGCCGATCAGCGAGCCGCCGAACTTCGGTGCGAACGCGCCGAGTCCGCCGCCGAGGATGCCCCCGATGGCGCCGCCGATCGCGCCGCCCTCGACGGCCTGGATGGTGCTGTCGGTGTCCCACTTGGTGCGGTCGTGCAGGAGCAGGATCTGGATGCTCTGGATCAGGGCGTCCATCCCGACCATGAACCCGACGCCGGAGATCACCGACACCAGCAGCCGGCGGAGGATCATTTGGACGATCAGGCGCGCGGAGGTGATCGCGGCCGGGATCGCCTCCGGTGCGGCGAACGAGAGGGTGCTCAACTCATACGCGAGCCAGATGAGTTGAGCGAGGACCATGAGTTTGGCGTATTCGACCTGCACCCCGGTGTTGTCGCCCAGGTCACCGATTTGGTTGGCGGCCTCGGCCATCTGCGGCAGGTTGGTCTGCAGCTGCTGGGTGAACGCGTTGAACTGCTCGGCGACCGGGCCGCTGATGCTGTTCCGCACGCCGAGGGTCGCCGGACCGATCTCCTTGGTGATCGAGTCGAGCTGCTGGGCGGTGTCGTACCAGGCGGCGCCCAGCGCCCGCAGCTTGTCCTCGTCGCCCTTGGGCCAGGACTGGCCGACGGCCAGCCGGGCGACCCAGGCGAGCTCCGGGGGCATGTCGATGCTCATCCGTGCACGGGCCTCTCGGGGGCGGGCCGGTGCTCGCCGGCGCCGGTGTTGATCCGGCGGACGGACTCGATGTTGTTGTCCTCCAGGCGTTCGAAGTTGACGGCCATGGTGCGGATGCCCTCGGCGGTGCTGTGGACCACCTGGCCGATGCCGCCGATGCCCTTGTGGATCTCCTGGTGCGGGGCGTCGTACTGCTTGAAGAACTCCTCGCCGGTGGCGTCGTCGCCCCAGCACGGGCCGAGGTCCGACAGCCGGCCCTCCAGCCCGCCGGCGATCCCCTTGAAGCGGGCCGCGAGCTGCTGGACGTAGGGCAGTTGGAGGTGCAGTCCGTCGGTGTCGACCGAGAATGACTCGTTCGCCATCGTCAGTCCTCCGTTCCGCTGCGCCGGGCGCTGCCGCGGGTCGCCGAGGGGCCGCCCGCGGCGAGGTAGTCCCGCACCGAGTCGGGCATCGTCGGGTCCTCGGCGAGCATGGCCGTCGGATCGGCCTTGCCCTGGAGCAGGTCGGCGACCGAGACGCCGGGCGGCAGCCCGAGCGACGTCAGCTCGGCGACCTGCTGGAGTGCCTGGGCGCGGGCCTGCCGGATGGTGGCCAGCAGGAGCTCGGACAGCTCCTTGGGAGCCATCCGGCGGAAGGCGCCGGTGGGGAAGTCGATGGCGGTGACCTCGCCCTGCGCGGTGACGGTCACCTCGACGGTCTGACGGGGGGCCGTGGCGGTCGAGGTGACCTCGTTGATCCTGCGGCGGGTCTCGACGGCCTCCTCGCGCTGCCGGTGGTACAGCGCCAGCAGGTCCTCGATGCCCTGGTCGTACGGTGTGGTGCTCATGCGCCCCTCCTCGGGGGTGTCGTGCGGTCTCGCGGGCCGGCGGGGGCCCGGGGCGTGTCTTCCGGCTCGGGTCGGTGGGCCGGAGGACACGCCCGAGTGGGTCGGGTGCTCCGTCAGCCGAGGGCCGAGAAGCCCTCCTTGGGTGCGCTGCCCCAGGCGTCGCTCTCCTGGACCAGCAGGTCGGCGATGCCGCGGGGAGCCTCCGGTTCGGCCTCCGGCTCCTCGGCCGACTCGTCCTCCATGAGGAGCGGCTCGTCCCCGGCCGCGCCGGCCCCGCACGAGACGGTGGCGGGGTCGAAGGCGAACGCCGACTGCCCCGGTGCGGCGGCGGCCGGTGCCGAGCGGTCCGGCCGCCAGACCGCGAACTGCGGCTCCTCCGGCTCGGGTCGTCCTGCTTCCCCGCTCCAGGTGGCCGTTGCCTCCGTGGTGTAGCCGGGGGCCATGACCTCCTCCTCGTCCTCGGTCGGCACCGTCCAGAGCAGCGGGACGAAGGCCGAGCCGGCCGCCTCCCAGGCTTCGTGCTCCTCGTGCTCGCCGCTCTCGGTCGGCAGCGGCAGGGGCGCGGACAGCGGGTCGGAAGGCGAGGCCGCCGCCGGGGCCACCTCTTCGACCTCTAGCTCGGCCTCAGGCTCGACCACGGCGATCTCGGGTGCCTCCGCCTCCGCCTCCGCCTCCGCCTCCGCCTCCGTCGAGCTCTTCTTCTTCTCCTCGACGGTGGTGGCGGCGACCGCGACAGCGGCGACAGCGGCCGCCGCGACGATGACCGGCGCGACCGGCGCGACCGGGGCTGCGGGCTCCTCCCACTCCGGCACGACGACCGGAGCGGCAGGTGCGACCGGAGCCGTCGGTGCCACCGGCAGCGGCAGCCCGTCCGAGCCGAGGACGGCCTGCTCGGCCGGAGCCTCCTGCCCGGCGATCGCAGCGGGTTCGGCGCCGAGAGGCGCGTCGCCGGAAACGGTGACGGGGCTCCCGCCCGCCGTGGTGAGACCGGGACCGCCCGCGAGCGCACCGGCGGTGATCTCCTCCTCCGCCGCGTCCAGTTCGTCCGCCCACGGCTCGATGTCGCTGTCCAGCAGACCGGAGGCGTCGCTGCGCTCGCCGGGCGCGTTCTGCCCGGCGGCGCCGCCGCCCATGCCGGGCATCATCGGCATCCCCATGCCGGGCGCCTCCGCTGCGCCCGCCGCGCCCCCGGCCGCGCCGAAGCCGGGCAGGACGGTGGCGCCGGGCGCGGCCTGGGCGTCGGGCAGGCCGAGCCCCGGGCCGTCCAGATCGGCGGTCTTGACCGGCGGGAGGTCCAGGGCCGCGCCACCGGCGGCGGTGCCGAGCGGGGAGCCGACCTCCTCGCCGGTGAGGGGGCTGCCGGCCCACGGCTCGCCGTTCGCGTCCAGCAGGCCGGAGGCGTCGCTGCGTTCGCCGGGTGCGTTCTGCCCGGCGGCGCCGCCGCCCATGCCGGGCATCATCGGCATGCCTGCGCCACCCATGCCCGCGCCGCCCATGCCGGCGCCGGGGCCCTCGGACACGAGGCCGGTGCCGCCGGCGGGCGAGAAGGCGCTGGGAAGGCCGGACTCCGTCGTGGTCTGGCCGGGGAAGGCGGTGCCGGTGCCCAGGCCGTCGGTGAGACCGGGGAAGGCGGCCGGGGAGCCGGTGTCGATGCCGCTGCCCAGCCCGTCACCAAGGCCGCTGCCGAGCCCGCCGCCCAGTCCGTGCGAGCCGGTCCCGGAGCCGACGCCGGTGGCGCCGGGGAAGGCCAGCGGCTTGCCGGTGCCGAACGTGCCGTGCGGGGAGGAGAGTTCGCCGGCGCCGCTGCCGGTGCCGGTCTGGCCGGGGAACCGGGCGCCCCGGGCGTTGGTGGTCGTCCCCGGCAGGCCGACCGGCGCGACGCCCGGCAGGTTGCCGAAGTCGCCCACGCCGGTGCTGCCGGGGAAGCGGACCCCGCTGCCGGTGCCCGGGTTGATCGCGTGGTCGAAGGCGAGCGGATCGAGGCCGGCCGTCTCCGGCACGCCGGTGCCAGGCCCGCCCGTGCCGAGCTTGCCGGGGAACGGCAGTCCGGTGGTCGGCAGGCCGCTGACCGGCAGGCCGGTGCCGGGGCCGTTTGTGCCCAGGCCGCCGGGGAAGTGCAGGCCGCCGGTGCCCGGCCCGTCGCTCAGCGCGGAGAAGTTCTTGAGGCCGCCCGCGCCGGGGCCGTGGCCGGTCCCCAGGTCGCCGGGGAAGGGCTGCGGCGCGCCGCTGAACTTCTTCAGGTCGGGCATGTTGAAGCTCTTGGCGGGGCCGAGCTGGTTCGGGCCGCCGTGCTCGAAGTCCTTGAGGTCGGGCAGCTTGGTGTTCGGCGCGTTGGTGTCCGTCAGCTTGGGCTGGTTGACCGGCGGGGTGATCGGGGCCGGCGCGCGGACGGAGTCGATGGTGACCTGGTACTCGCCGGCCAGGCTCTTCAGCACCTTGCGCATGTCGGCGGTCATCATCTTGACCAGCTCGGGCTTCTGGCTGATCGGGATGAGCCCGTTGGACATCGCGGTCACGCCCTGGGCGATGGCCTGGTTGGCGTACCAGGTGTCGATCTGGGAGATCAGGTTCTGGGCGTTGACCAGGTTGACCGCGTTGTCGGCGAGTTGCTGGGGAACGGAGTAGGTGTGGGTCGAACCGCCGGACAGGACGTCGGCGGTGGCCTGCACCTGCTTGGAGAAGGTGGTCAGCATGGTCGTGAAGGCGTCGGCCGCGTCGCCCTTCCACGGGCCGTGCTCGCCGGCGAGGGCCTTGCCCTGGTCGACGAGGCTCTTGGCGACGCCGGCGAGGAGCAGCTGGACCTGGTAGAAGGTGTCGGCCGCGTTCTGCAGCGACTGCGGGTCGGAGACCGACTTGCCGTGGCCGCTGTCGTCGCCGGTGCCGGCGGCCATGCCGTTGATGGCGGCCTCGATCTGCTTCCAGTCCCAGGTCTCGTAGTCGCCCGTCGAGCCGGGGTCGGTGCCGGGCGCGCCGTAGACCGCGCCGTCGTTGCCCTGGTTGAAGCCGTTGCCGTTGTAGTTCGGGTCGCCCATCGCGCCCTCTCCCTCCTGTCGTTCCGCCGTCCGTCGGCCGTTCCGCCCGGTGTGGTGCCCGGTGTGTGGCCCGGTGTCCGGGCCCGGCGGTCCCGCCGGGTCCCCCGCGTGTGGTGCGGGGGACCCGGACGGGGTTCCTGCGCGGGGTCGTCAGGTGTTGCCGTTGCCCGGCTTGCCGCCGCCCCCGCCGCCTCCGCCACCGGCGGCCGGGCTGCCCCCGGCATCGGTGACCAGGCCGCCGAAGTCCGCCGACGAGTTGCCCATGAAGGTCTGCAGCTCGGTCGACGCCATGTGGTTGGCGTCCTCGATGGTCTTGTACTTCGTCGCCAGGTCGATGACGCCCTGGTGCAGGTCGGTGAGACCCTTGGCCAGGTCGTCCAGCACCTTCTCGAACTGCTTCTTCAGCCCGTCGTCCCCGTTGGGGCCGTTGACCGCGATGCGCATCTTGTTCGCGTGGTAGAAGGCGCCCGGCGCGATGTTGACCGCGTCCAGGAGCTTCCGCGCGTCGTTGGTCGGCTGGATGAGCAGCTGGATGTTTTTCGCGAAGGTCTCCATCGAGGCCGTGTCCACGGACGTCCCGCTGTGCTGGCCGTCCGGGGGCGGCACCGGCGGCGCGGTGAACGTGGTGTGCGCCGTCGCCGTCCCGGTGCCCGTGGCGTCGGGGACGCTGGTGCTCCCGTGGTACGGGTCGATCGGGGGCTTCGGCTTCGGCTTGTAGTGGTTCGGGGGGATGTAGCCCGGCATGCCGTCAGCCCCAGAGCTGAACGCCCTGGCGCTCACCGTGGGAGTAGTACTCGTTGATGGTGCCGAGCATCTGCACGGCGGTGGCGGCCTTGGCCGTCATGTCGGCCGCGGCCTGGTCCCACTGCGCCTTGACCTGGGTGTAGGTCGCCTGGGCGTCGCTGGTCCACGCCTGCAGGTTGATCCTGGCCTGGCTGTCCAGCTCGGCCAGGGTCTGGTTGAGCTTCTGGGTGATGGCGTTCATCTCGCCGACGATGTAGTCGACTTGCTCCATCTGGACCGTGTACGTGCTCATGCTGCGTTCTCCTCGACTGGGACGGGGTGCCGGGGCGGTGCGGACCGCCGCCGGCGGTGGAAGGGGGTGGCTCAGACCGGGAAGCCGGGCAGGCCGGTGACGCCGGAGGCCATGGCGGAGGCCACCTGGCCGGCGATCTGCTGGGTGTTCTCGTGGGTGTTGGCGTACACGTTGGTGTTGGCCGCGAGCTTCTCCAGCATCGTGGTCAGCGCCTGGTTGACCTTCTGGAAGTCGGTCAGCCAGTCCTGCATCGCCTGGTGGTAGACCTGCGCGGCCTCGCCGCTCCAGCTGCCGCGCAGGCCGTCGATCTGGCCCTCCATCTGCGCGTACGAGCCGCTGGCCTCGTCCAGGGCGGTCTGGAAGGTGCCCTGGGCGGCCGTCATGCCCTGGATTTCCACGGAGGTCAGTGCCATGGGTACGTCCTTTCATTTCGGGGGTCGCACGGCGCTCGCGCACCGTGCGGGGTCACGGAGCCGGGGTCAGGAGTGCACCAGGGGTGCGGTGCCCGGCGTCCGGGGCTCTTGGGGGACCGGGACGGCCTGCGGCGGCGCGGCCGGCGTCTCGGGTGGGGTGGGCACGGGCGGCAGGTCCTCGACGGCGACGGTGCGCGCGCGGGCCGAGCGGGCCAGCGCGTCGCCCAGCCGGTGCGCCGCGAACGCGCCGCCCTGCGGAGGCTGCGCGGCGTACCGCGCGACCAGCTCGGTGCCCGCCGCCTCGCCCAGCTGGAAGCCGAGCGAGCGCAGGCGGCGGTCGGTGAGCGTCACGAGCTCCTCCGCGCGGTACGCGGCGAGTTCGACGTTCTCGGCGAAGGCCTCCATCAGGTCGGTGTGCTCGCCCAGCACCTCCATGACGTGCGCCGTGCTGCCGCTCAGGGCCAGCACCACGCCCGGCCCCGAGGCGGCCAGCCGGGTCAGCGACGTCAGCACGGCGGTGCGGGCGGCGGGTGCGCGCTCGGCGAAGGCCGGGTCCAGGTCCAGCAGGAGGAGCCCGCCCTCCGCCTCGGCGCAGGCGGCGGCGAACCGGAACCCGGGCTGCTCGGCCCACCGGGCCGGGACGGTGGAGAGCGCCAGCCGGTGGGTCACGCCGGTGGGCAGCAGGCCGAGTTCGGCCAGGCCGCGCCCGTACAGTCCGGCGAGCGCGCGACGGCCGCCGCCGGGCGGGCCCTGGAGGATGATGTTGCCCAGGCCGGCGAGCGGTTCGCCGGCGTCGCGGAGGCGGGCCAGCTGCGTGAGGCGGGAGCGCAGGGTCCGCCGGGCGCCGTCCAGGCCGACGAGGCCGTCGATGCGGCGCAGCGCAGGCGTGTCGAGCGGGAGAGTGCCCTCGCTCACGGGGACCGGCGCGGCGGACGCCGTCGGCGCGGTGGCCCGGGCGGTCGGCTGGGTGGCCGGTTGGACGCCCGCCTGGTCGCCGGGGACGGTGATGACGTCCTCGCTGCTCAGCCGGCTCAGTTCGCTGTCGTCGGTCGGCGGGTGGACGGCCAGCCGGGACGCCTGCCGGCTGATCATCTCCTCGAAGACCTGCCGGGCGACGCGGCCGTTGCCGAACGTGGCGCCCTTCGGCACGTCCTCGAAGTAGCGGTTGAGCGCCTCCAGGGCGCCGGCGTCCAGTTCGTAGAAGTGCTTGGCGCACAGGCCGCGCACGATCGTGACCAGCTCGGCGGGGCTGTAGTTGGGGAACTCGACGGTCCGGGCGAAGCGGGAGGCCATGCCCGGGTTGGAGGCGAGGAACTGGTCCATCTGCGCCGAGTAGCCGGCCACGATGACGACGATCTCGTCGCGGTGGTCCTCCATCAGCTTCATCAGGGTCTCGACGGCCTCCTGCCCGAAGTCCGGTCCGCTGCCCCGGGACTGGTTGGTCAGGGTGTACGCCTCGTCGATGAAGAGGACGCCGCCGAGCGCCTTGGTGAAGACCTCGGAGGTCTTGATCGCGGTGCCGCCGATGATCTGGGCGACCAGGTCGGCGCGGGCGACCTCGACGATGTGGCCCTGGCTGAGGATGCCGAGCTCGGCGAGGACGGCGCCGTACAGCCGGGCGACGGTCGTCTTGCCGGTGCCGGGCGGCCCGGCGAAGACGAGGTGGCGGCTCATCGGCGGCATCGGCAGGCCCATCTCCTGGCGCCGCTGGGCCATCTTGTTGACGTTGATCAGGCCGGTGACCTCGTGCTTGACGCTCTCCAGGCCGACCAGGGCCTCCAGTTCGGCGAGCGGCCCGGTGCCCAGGTGGCGCGGCGAGCCCGCCGGGTCGGCCGGTCCCTGCCCGCCACCCCCGGCCGGCGCGGTGCGCTCGTCGCCGCCGGTGTCGAGGCGCTCGACCGAGACCCGTCCGCCGGACTTGAGCTGGTGGACCGCGGTGCCGCCGTTGTCGCGGATCTCGCAGTCGTGCACGCGCACCGGCTCGTCGGTGTTGCAACGCACGCCGTCACCGGAGTTGTCGAAGACGGCGCAGTTGTCCAGTTCCGCGCGCGAGGACGCCTGGACGTTCAGGCCGTGGCCGCGCGCGCCGCTGATCCGGCAGCCGACGGCCGTCACCGCGCCGCCGCCCGAGACCTTGATGCCGTCGGCGTCCGAACCGGCGAACCCGCTGTCCCGGGCGGTGAGTTCGCAGTCGGGGCCGACGACGGTCCGGCAGCCCTCCACGAGGGTGGCGGTCAGCTCGGCGCGGGCGCCGCCGGTCATCGCCAGGCCGGTGCCCGCGGTGGCGCGCAGGCGCAGACCGGTGAGCGACGCCTGCGCGCGGTCGGCGAGGTCCAAGCCAATGCCGCCAGGTCCGCCGTCCATCGTGAACTCGCCCTGTCGCACCGTCAGTCTGGCCTCGCCGGTGGCCCTGGCGGCCACGCCCGCGCCGGTCACCGTGAGGTCGGCGCAGTCCGCCTCGCCGCCGGCCTCGACCAGCAGGCCCACCGGCGTGCCGGCGATCCGGCAGTGCTCCAGCTGCGCCCGCGAGCCCGCGGCGACCTGCACGCCGCCGCTCGTGGCGCCCTCGACGACGCAGTTGCGCAGGACCGGCGCCGCGCCGCCGCTGACGTGGACGGCCTGGCCGCCCGAGCCGGTGAACGTGCAGTCGGTCAGCAGGGTCTGGACGGCGCTGGTGAGGTAGGCGTCCAGGGCGGCGCTGCCGGTGACGGTGAGTTTGCGCAGGTCCGCGCGGCCGTTCTGCTCGACGGCGATCGCGGGCTTGCCGCTGCCGTCGATGCGGCAGGACTCGACCAGCGCGGTGCCGTGGCCGTTGACGCAGATCCCGTTGCCCCGGGCGCCCCGGACGGAGCACTCGCGCACGGTCAGTCGCCCGTGCTCGGCGACCACGACGGCCGACGAGCCGACGTCGGTGATCTCGCAGCGCTCCACGACGTTGCCGCCGCCGGAGGTCACGACGATCCCGGCGCCCTGCGTGTTGGTCACCGTGCAGTCGCGCAGGCCGAGCACGCCCTCGTGCCAGGCCAGGACCGCCGCCCAGGCCTCGCCCGCGACCTGGCAGCCGTCGAGCGCGGCCTGCCCGCGCCGCACGTCCAGGACCGGCGCCTCGCGGTCCGCGCCGCTCAGGTGCAGGCCGGACAGCTGGACGGCCTCCGCGTCGAGCACCACCGTGCTGCCGGCCGCGGAGTGGATCCGCACGGTGCCGGCCGGGCCCTCGGCGGCCAGCGTCACCGCCTTGGTGACCGTCAGCGCCTCGTCGTAGCGGCCCGGTGCGACGGTGATCAGCGCGCCGTCCACGGCGTCGGCCAGGGCGGCGGCGATGGACCGGTGGGCGCCCGGCCGGTCGCCGGACACCAGGAGGACTTGCCGGGTCACTTCTCTGCTCCCTCGATAGGTGCACGGGTGCCCTGGGCGGCGCGGGCCGACGGCTCGGGCGGGGCGGTGATCAGTCCGGGCGGGGCGGTGAGCGGCGGGCTGCCGGGCCCGGGGCGTCCGTGGGTGGGCAGTTGCTCGGCGGCCTGGGTGAGGCCCTCCAGGGCGATCTCGTCCAGCGGCAGCCGGGGGGCGTCCGGGTCGGTGTCGTCGTCGCCCTCGGACGGCAGCAGCTCGCGCAGCAGCACCGGTTCCGTCGCGGAGCCCGCGCGCAGCACCTTGAAGGCCGTCCCGGGCGGGAAGAGCACGCGGTCGGGGTCGGAGGGGTCGAGCAGGCTCGTCCGGCGCGCGGTCATCGACCAGATCAGGAAGTCGGTGGTGCCGTCGCCCGGCGTCTCGGGCACGGTGATCCGCGCGGTGCAGAACGCCCACTCGGTGGCCGCCCTGCCCTCCTCGTACCAGTCGAGCTCCGGACCGGAGACCGCGGCCCGCAGCAGGGCCACACCCCGGTACGAGGGCAGGCGGTTCAGCCCGGACGCCACGCAGCGGGCCAGCGGCACGTGCGGGCCCGCCGTTCCGGCGCGCACGGCGGCGTCGACGGCGGCGCTGTCGCCGGAGAGGTAGAGGCGCACGGCGACGAGGTCGGTGAGGGCGTCGCCGTCCAGCGCGCGCGAGGAGCTGCGCAGGCCCGGCGACTCGGACATCACCCGGGCCACCGTGCCCGCGACGGCGTGGTACTGGGCGCTGAACTTGCGGCGCACCCAGTCGCGTTCGCGCTCCAGCCCTCGCTCGGGCGGCAGCGCGAGGGCGGCGGCCGACGGGACGGGCTGCACGCGTACGGCGGTCGCGCGGGTGGCGGCCGGGGGGAGCGTCGGCGTGGTGGGTGCGGTGGGCGGGGGCGCCGGGGCGTCGAGGGCAGGGGTGGGCTCGACGGGCGGCGTGCTGGGGGCGCCGGACTCCAGACGGATCCGGGGCATCGCAGGGAGGGGCGCGGGAGCGGGCGTCGGCGGGGCTTCGGCGGGCGGGGCCGTCGGCGCTGCCTCGGGGGCGACGGCAGGGGCGTTCGACGGCTCGATGGACGGCAGCGGCAGCGGCGGCGTGACGGGCGCGACCGGGGGGACGGGCGTCGCGGGCTCGGGTGCGGGGGCAGGCGTGGTCGGTTCGGGGGTGGCGGCAGGGGCGTTCGAGGGCTCGATGGACGGTAGCTGCGGCGTGACGGGCGTGACCGGGGGGACCGGCGTCGCGGGCTCCGGCGGAGCAGACTCCAGCAGGGACGTGAGGACCGGGGGGCTCGTCGGGGCGGGCGCGTGCTCGGGGAGGGCCTCGGACTCCGTCTCCAGCACGGGGACCTTCGGCTCGAACGCCGGAGCCGGCCAGTCGGCGACCGGACCCGGGGAGGACGTCACCAGCGACGTCGGCAGCGGCGGCGGCGCGGAGACGGGCTCCGCCACCGGATCCGGGCCGCTCACCGGCTCTGGGTCCGGCTCGGCGACCGTCCCGGCGGCGGGCGTGGGCGCGCTCACCGTCACTGGGTCCGGCTCGATGACAGCCCCGGCCGCCGGCATCGGCGCGCCCACCGTCACCGGCTCCACATCGACGACCGTCCCAGCTGCCGACGTCGGCGCGCTCACCGGCACCGGGCCGAGCTCAACGACCCCCTCGGCAGCCGCCGCCGACACCGGCGCCGGTGCCTCGACGGACGCGACCGGCGGCTCCACCACCCGCACCGCAGGGGCGTCCGCATCCGCGTTCCACGCCGGCGGCTCCGCCAGGTACCCGGGCGCCGGCGAGTAGACCACCTCACCCTGGAGCACCGGCCCGCCGCCGACGGCCTCGGCGGCCGTCGGCCCCGGCGACAGCACGACGCGCTGGCGCAGCGCGTCCGCCAGCACCTGTCCGAGCGCGCCGCTGCCCTCCGGCAGCGCGACCGGCCCGAAGTGGACGAACCGCACCCCGGTGCGGGCCGAGGGCAGCACGGTGCCCCAGAAGCGGGTCACGTCGGCCAGCGGCACGGCCGGTCCGCCGGGGCTGCCGAGGACGACGGTGAGCGCGTTCGGGTGGCCGGGCAGCGAGGCGATCAGTCGGCGCCGTCCGGCGGCGAGTTCGGCGGGCCGGGCGCTGCGCACCCACACGCCGCCGGGCACGGGTTCGACGACGCCGAGCGGGCTGGTCTGCCAGATGCGGTCGTAGGTGGCGAACTCCCACAGCGGCTTGGGGTAGCGGTGCGAGTCGCGTTCGGCCGCGCGGCCGGGCCGCAGGCGCAGCCAGCCGGTGCCGCTGTCGGCGGGGACGAACAGGCCGCCGCCGGCGGTGGGCAGCGCCTCGCCGTCGGGGGTGAGGACCGTCCGCCGCAGCTGGTCGGCGATCCGCTGGCCGACCGGCGGGCCCTCCACCGAGGGGTGGAAGACCAGCCGGAGGCTGCCGGGGCGGCGGGCGAGCAGGTCGGCGAGTGCCGGCCAGGCGGTGTCGAGGTCGGCGGGCAGCAGGTCCACCACGACCAGCGTGTGCTCGGGGTCGGGCGTGAGCGCTCCGGCGAAGGCCAGCGCGCTGGGCTCCGGCGGCCCCTTGGGGTGGACCAGCAGGGCGTGCCCGGCGGTCCGGATGCGCAGGGCGGCGCCGGCGGCGCGGGCGGGCTTCATCGCGAGGCGCACGGCTAGCCTCCCTGCACGGTGTCGGCGGCCGCCCGGGCGGTGAGCGTCGGGCCGTGGCCGAGGAGCTTGAGGAGGTCCTCCGGCAGCGCGGTCGCGGGGGCGCCGGTGATGCCGAGGGCCGTGCCGGCGCGGCTGTCGCCGAGCGGGTAGGCGATGCCCTGATCGGTCACCAGGAACGTCTGCGCGTTGCCGTTCTGGCGGGCGAGCTGCTCCAGGTCGACGGCGAGCATGCCGCGGGTCGGCGGGACGAGCACGGTCCGGGTCCCGGTGGCGGCCTGGCCGCCCTCGACGACCAGCTGGCTGGTCAGCCTGGTGCCGTCCGCGCGCTGGCGCAGGCAGGCGGTCTGGGCGCCGGCGTCCAGGCCGGGGGCGCCGAGGACGTCCGGCAGCGCGGTGAGCAGCGACTGGTCGGGGGAGACGGGGGCGGCGGCGATGTCGGTGGCGCCGACGGTCAGGACGGCCGGGGCGCCGGGGCGGGCCGCCAGCAGGGCCGCGGCGGTGGCGCTGGCCGGGGCGACGCCGGCGTCGGTCATCACGTAGGAGTGCTGGACGCCGCCGGTGGCCGTGCGGAAGAGCTGGCCGACGGTGACCTCGTGTCCGGCGACCCGGCCGGCCGGCTTACCGGTGTCCGGGACGGCGGCGGCCAGCGGGGCGCCGGTGGGCAGGGCGCCGAGCCAGTTCTGCGGGGTGGGGACCGGGCGGTCGCCGTCCAGGCCGAGCGCGATGAGCGCGGTGTCGGAGGGCACGGGGTAGCGGACGCCGCGCCAGAGCAGCCAGTGCGAGCCGTCGGGGGCGGCGAGCAGCACCTGCCGGTCGTCGGGGAACGCGGCGGTCTGGCCGTCGGGGGCGAGGTCGAGCAGCTGGCCGCCCGCGAGGTCGGGCCGCAGGCACCAGGTCCAGGGGCCGGGCAGCAGGCCCGCGGGCGCGGGCAGCGAGTCGGGGGCGCCGGGGATGCCGACGGGGGCGCCGTGCGGGGTGGTGCCGAGTTCGGCGCCGGAGACGGTGTGGACGGCGCTGCTCTTGCCGCCGAGGAGGAGGGCGGAGGCGTAGTTGCGCACCGGCCGGAGCTGTCCGTCGAGGAGCAGGTACCGGTTGCCGGTCTGCTGCTCCACGATGATCGACCCGGGGTTGCGCCAACGGGTGTCCGCGACGGGCGCGATGAGCCCGTAGACGGCGAAGCCGACGCACAGCAGCACCACGACTCCGGCGCCGAGCACGGTGGCGAGCGTGGCCCGCCCGGTCGGTCCCTCGCCGCGGCCGACGTCGCCCCGGACGAGGGCGGTGGCCAGGCGGGCCATGGCGAAGCGGTACGCCTGGAGGTGGTCGCGTCGTGTCTGCATGCCCGGCCCCCGCTCAGCTCGCCAGCACGCGCAGCGCGCTGTAGACGTGCAGGGCCTGGAGGACCAGCGGCAGGAGGGCGATCACGGTGGCCGTCTCCAGGATGTCCCCGGCGTGCCCCCAGATCGGCAGCAGCCGGTCCGTCAGCCGGGGCGCGCGGACCAGCAGGAGGACGGCCGCGGCGAGCAGCGCGGCGGGCACCAGGATCCGGGCGGCGGTGCCGTGCGAGGCGGCGTGCGCCAGCAGGAGCAGTGCCAGGCCGAGCGTGCCGGCGAGCACGGCGC
This sequence comes from Kitasatospora sp. NPDC057936, assembly GCF_042887525.1. Lineage (NCBI taxonomy): Bacteria > Bacillati > Actinomycetota > Actinomycetes > Kitasatosporales > Streptomycetaceae > Kitasatospora > Kitasatospora sp. NPDC057936. The sequence continues at coordinate 34,025 of NZ_JBHVPD010000034.1, read as the reverse complement.
AGACCCGCTGCAGGACGCCGGTGAGCCCGCGCGAGCGCAGCAGCACCGCGCCGGCGAGGACCAGCGGCAGCACCCAGTTGATCCAGCCGGGCTCGCGCACCAGGAACCAGAAGGCCGCCGCGTACAGCACCGCCGACGCCAGGGCCAGCGCGTCCAGGTAGTCGTTGGCCGCCCCGGCGGCGCGCTCCAGGCGGGCCTGGGGTTCGGGGGTGATGTCCTGCTGGAGCTCCTCGGCGTCGTGCGGCAGGGCGGGCACCCGCACCCCGGCCAGCCGCAGCGCCAGCCGCGGGCCGAGCTGCCCGAGGACGAACAGGGCCGCCGCGACCACCGCGAGGGCCTGCGCGGTGTCCCAGTGCGCGACGTGGACCAGGCCGGCACCGGCCGCCGCCGCGACCGCGGTGAGCAGCGCGGTGCCCGGCAGCAGGAACGGCAGCGGACGGACGATCAGCAGGACGCCGCAGACGACGGCCGTGGCGACGGCGCCGGCGAGGACCTCGGCCGGGCCGAGCAGGAACGCGTGGTCGGGCCCGCCGCGGAAGGTGAGCCCGGCGAGGGCGGCGAGGGCCATGGCGCCGACGGCGGCGGTCAGCACGGTGCCGCGCCGCGCGCCGGGGCGGGTGCCCACCAGGCAGGCGGCCGCCAGCAGCGCGGCGGCGCTCACGCCGGTGGTGGCCGCGGTGAGCGGTCCCGGGCCGCCACTGAGCAGGGCGGCGGCGAGGACGGCCAGCAGCAGGGCCCCGGCCGCCAGCGCGAGGCGGACGGTGGCCACCGGCTGCCAGCGGTCCGTCCGGCCGCCGATCACCTGGGCCACGCCGTCGGCGACGTCGTCGAAGTGCAGCGCGGGCAGCGCGGCCTCGGCGGGCCGCAGGTGGAGCACGTCGCCGTGCTTCAGCCCGAGGCTCTCGGGGGTGCCGTCGGGGTCGAGGGGGTTCTCGCCGAGCCGCTGGAGCACCTGTACGGTGCCGCGCTCCTGCGGGCTCAGCGTCAGCCTGCCGAGGAGCACGGGGAGCAGGGCCGAGACGGGGGTGGAGACGGGGACGGAGACGTCGAAGCGGCCGTCGGTGTGGACGACGGTCAGCCGGCACACCTCGGTGACCGGCGGGGCACCGGCGGGCGCGGGGGTCGACATGCTGCTCCTGGACGGCGAAGAGGCGGAAGAGGCGGAAGGCACGGTGGACGGGGCGGTGGACGGGAGAGCGGCGGTCACGCGGGCGTCACCAGCCCGGTCTGGACGAGGCGCACCGCCCGGCGGGTGACGAGCTGGGCGCGCCCGGCGGGCAGCGTGCGCGGCTTGGCCTCGCCGAGGAACTTGCCCTCCTCCTTGGGGTAGGAGAAGAGCAGCGCCGGGTTGCCGAGCTCCCACATCCGCCGCAGGACGGGGTCGGTCATCGACCGCATCGCCCCCGAGGTGCTGCGGGCGATGATCACGTGCATCCCGATGTGCTGCCCCTGCGCGAGCAGCGGGACGAGCGGCGCCAGCGGGGTGGGTGCGCCGGGCGCCCCCGCGAGGAGGTCGTAGTCGTCGACGACGACGAACAGCCGCGGGCCCTCCCACCAGTCGCGCTGCGCCAGTTGCTCCGGGGTGATGTCCGGCCCGGGCACCCGCTTGCCCACCGAGTGGGCGGCGTTCGCAGCGAGCTGGGCGAGCGAGTCGCGGTCGACGACGTAGCCCGCCCGGTACTCCTCGGGGACGGAGGAGAGCAGGCCGCGCTCGGGGTCGGCGACGACGATCCGGGCCTCGTCGGTGCTGAAGCGCGAGGTGATCGCGCGGACGGCCAGGCGCAGCGCGTTGGTCTTGCCGGTCTCGCCGTCGCCGAACACCATGAGGTGCGGGCTGGTCGAGAAGTCGTGCCAGGTGGGCTCCAGGCGCTGCTCGTCCCAGCCGAGGCAGAGCCGCAGGTCACCCTCGGCGGGCGGCAGTTGGTCGGCCGGCAGCCGGGTAGGCAGCAGGCGCACGCCGGGGGCGGGGGAGCCGGTCCAGAAGGCGTCGATCTCGGCGACGGCCGCCTTGGTGGCCGGGGTGAGGTCGGCGGTCCCGCCGGAGCTGTCCAGGCGCGGCAGCGCGGACAGGAAGTGGTGGCCGCCGGCGCTCAGGCCGCGGCCGGGCTGGTGCGGGACGGCATTGGCGATCCGCGAGCCGACCTCGGACTCCAGCGCGTCGCCGAGGCGCAGTTCGAACTTGGTGCCGAGCAGGTCGCGCAGGCGGGGCCGCAGTTCGGACCAGCGCACCGCGGAGGCCAGCAGGTGCAGGCCGAAGGACAGGCCGCGGGCGGCCAGGTCGATGACCCTGGCCTCCAGGTCCTCGAAGTCCTGGCGCAGCGTCGACCAGCCGTCCACCACGAGGAAGACGTCGCCGTACGGGTCGTCGATCTCGCCGGCCGCGCGCAGCGCGCGGTAGGCGGCCATCGACTCCAGGCCGCGCGAGGTGAACTCGCGTTCGCGGCGCTCCAGCAGCTGCGTCAGCTCCTCCACCGTGCGCAGCACGCGGTCGCGCTCCAGCCGGGTGGCGACCGAGCCGACGTGCGGCAGGCCGGCGGTGGAGACGAGGCCGCCGCCGCCGAAGTCGAGGCAGTAGAACTGGATCTCGCCCGGGGTGTGGGTGAGCGCCAGCGACAGGATGAGGGTGCGGAGCAGGGTGGACTTGCCGGTCTGTGGGGCGCCGGCGAGCCCGACGTGGCCGTCGGCCCCGGACAGGTCGGCGACCAGCAGTTCGCGCAGCTGCTCGTAGGGGCGGTCGACGATGCCGAGCGGGACGCGCAGCGTGCCGAGCGACGGGTGGCCGGCGGCGCTCATGCCGCGGACCGGGTCCGGCACGATGCCGGGCAGCAACTCGTCCAGGCTGGGGGAGGCGGCCAGCGGCGGCAGCCAGACCTGCCGGGCCGGCGGCCCGCTCTCCTCTAGGCGGCCGACCAGCACCTCCAGGAGGCTCTCGGCGTTCGCCTGCTCGTCGGGCGCGGCGGCGGCGGCCGGTTCGGGACGGCCGGTCGGGGCGAGTGCGGCCAGCGACTCGTCGGTGCTCTCGGAGCGCAGCGCGCCCTGCCGCGCCAGGCCGAAGTCGGTCAGCACGCCGGACGCGCCGGCCTCCTGGGCGGGCTGCTCGTCGGCGGCGAGCGGCTCGGGCGCCGGTCCGGAGACGTAGGCGGCCTTGAACCGCACCAGGTTGGTGGTGTCGATCTTCAGGTAGCCGTTGCCCGGCGAGGACGGCAGCTCGTAGGCGCTGGCGACGCCGATCACGCTGCGCGACTCCATCGCGGAGAAGGTCCGCAGGGCGATCCGGTAGGAGAGGTGGCCCTCCACCTTGTGGATGCGGCTCTCGTCGAGGCGCTGCGAGGCGAGCAGCAGGTGCACGCCGAGGCTGCGCCCGAGCCGGCCGATGGAGACGAAGAGGTCCACGAACTCGGGCTTGCTGGCGAGCAGTTCGGAGAACTCGTCGACCACGATCAGCAGCGAGGGCAGCGGGGCGAGGCCGGCGCCGGCGGCCCGCGCCTTCTCGTAGTCGAAGAGCGAGGAGTACCCGGCCTCGCGCAGCAGCTCCTGGCGGCGGATCATCTCGCCGTTGATGGAGTCGCGCATGCGGTCGACGAGGTGGATCTCGTCGGCCAGGTTGGTGATGACCGCGGAGGTGTGCGGCAGGCGGTCCATGTGCAGGAAGGTCGCGCCGCCCTTGAAGTCCACCAGGACGAGGTTGAGCACCTCGGAGGAGTGGGTGGCGGCCAGGCCCATCACGAGGGTGCGCAGCAGCTCGCTCTTGCCGGAGCCGGTCGCGCCGATCAGCAGGCCGTGCGGGCCCATGCCGCCCTGCGCGGACTCCTTGAGGTCCAGCTCCACGACCTCGCCGTCGTCGGTGACACCGAGCGGCACGGTCAGGCGGGCGGACTGCACCTGCCGGGGCCGCCACTTGGCGGCGACGTCGAAGGTGTGCGGGTCGCGCAGGCCGAGCAGGGTGACGAGGTCGAGGTCCGATTCGAGCGGACGGTCGGCCAGGTCCACGCTGCCGCTCGTGCGCATCGGCGCCAGCGAGCGGGCCAGGGCCTCGGCGGCGGTGGCGGTGAGCGCGTCGGCGTCGGCCGAGTCGGTGTCCTCGCCGGAGGCGAACTCGACCTTCCCGTCGTTCACGGTCAGCCGCAGCACCTTGGGGCCGCCGGGCATCGTGCCGGTGACGTCGAGCAGCACGACGTTGCGCAGACCGCCGCCCGCCAGGCGGGAGTTGGCGGGGATCCGCACGCCCTGGGCGACGACCACGACGAACGGCTCGGCGACGCTGGGCGAGGCCGCCGGGTCGTGCTCGGGGCGGTCGCGGACCTCCTGGCCGAGCAGGTCCAGCAGGGTCTCGGGGTCCTCGGCGGCCAGGCGCGCCGGCCCGGCGGCGTCCTCCTCGCCGGGGTGGGCGTTGTGCGGCAGCCACTTCAGCCAGTCCCACTGCGCGCGGGCGCCCTCGTCGCCGAGGAACGCCACCCGCAGCTCGTCGGGGGAGTGCAGGACCGCCAGCTGCCCGACGATCGCCCGCGCGAGGCCCAGCGCGTCCTCGGCCGTGCCGGCGAACTCGACGCTGCTGAAACGGCGCAGACCCACCGGGACGGGCAGCCCGGGGACGCTCTGGTGGGCGTGCGTGAAGCGGCGCAGGGACACCGCGCACAGCGGCTCCAGGTCCTCGACCGGCTTGGTGCGCGGCGGCAGGAACTCCAGGGCGGCGCGGCGCGCGCCCAGCCCGATCCGCACCCGCGCGAAGTCCTCGTGCCCGGGGCGCCGCTCCCACAGCCGGGTGCCGCGGGCCAGCGCCCACAGCTCCGACGGGTCCGGGTGGTCCCACAGCACGGCGGCGCGCTGCTCGGCCGCGGCCTGCCGGGCCTGGACGCGCTTCTGCGTCAGGTAGCGGAGGTAGTCGCGGCGTTCGGCGCGCATCCGGCGCCGGCGCTCGGCGCCCGGGCGGCCGATCTGGGTCAGCGTCATGCTGACCATCGCGACGCCCATCATCCCGGACATCATGTAGGTCGACGCACCGCCGCCGCGCATGGAGAACATCAGCACCATCGCGCCGGCGCCCAGGCCCATCGGCAGGTACATCAGCGCGGAGCCGAGGTCGGGGGTGGCGGGCTCGCCCAGCACCGGGGGCTCGGCCAGTTCGATCTGCCCCTCGGGGAGCGGGGGGCCGTCGGCGCGAGGCGGGCGCTTGACGAGGACCGTGCTCAAATCCCGTACTCCGTTTCCTCTTCTCCGCGGAGGAATGAGCTTGCCCCCAGTCGATCAACGTGGGATACGCGCGTGGTCTACGCGGCCGGGGGCCGCCTCGGCGGCGGGTTGCGGTGCGGCGAAGAGCGCCGGATATCGGACGGATATCGGGGGCTGGGAGGCTGTGGCCGCAAGCGGTGCCGTGCACGCGGCCGCCGCGAGGGGAATCCGCGCTCACGAAGATGCGTGCGGGAGCAGCGAAGGAACTCGCGCGCACGAAGATGCGCGCGGGAGCAGTGAGGAGGGCCGGCGACATGAAGGTCTGGAACAACACCGGGTCCTGACCCCGGCGGGTCGCTGCCCGCCGGGGTCGCCGTTCCGGCCCCGGCGGGCCGGGGTGTGTCCTACGCGACGCCCACGACGTACCCGGTCTTCGCCGGTGATGCGGGTGCGTCGGCCGAACCGTCCAGCCGGGCCAGCACCCGCCGCACGTCCTCGGCGTCGGGCAGTCCGAGCCCGTCGAACAGCGCCTGCGCCTCGCGCAGCCGGTCGAGGGCCTCCTCGGTGCGGCCGAGGCCGTCGAGCGTCCTGGCGACGATCACCAGGGCGTGGCCCCGGTCCCGCTCGGCGGCGAGCTCCCGGCAGTCGGCCAGGGCCCGCAGCGCCTGGTCGAGGGCCTCCTCGTGACGGTCCAGCAGGCGCAGCGTGTCGGCCAGGCGGTAGCGGGCCTGCGCCTCGCGCAGCGGGATCCCCGCGGCCCGGCAGATCCGCAGGCACTCCTCCAGCGCGGTGACGGCCTGCTGGTGCTCGCCGAGCTCGTGCGAGGCCAGGCCGAGCACGTAGAGGGCGTAGGACAGGCCGGTCCACTCCTCCGCGTCGGTCAGGCCCGGCAGCAGGCGGCGGCAGGCGGCGGCGGCCTCGGCGGGCCGGCCGTCGCGCACCTGGGCGAGCGCCGAGTTGAGCGCCGTCGTCGTGTGCCCGTCGCGGTGGCCGAGCGCGCGGGCCAGCGAGTTCGCCTCGTCGTAGAGGCGCACCGCCTCCTGGTAGCGGTGCTGGAACTGCGCGAGCAGGCCGAGGTCATTCAGCGCCTGCTGCAGCACCACCACGTCGCCGCCGGCCCGGCAGGCGTCGGCCGCGCGGCGGCTGTGCTCGGCGGCCTCGTCCAGCCGGGCCGCCTGGACGGCGAGGTTGCCGCGGACGAACTCGGCGCGGCCCAGCGAGCGCTGATCGCCGAGCGCGTCGGCCGCCTGGGCGACGGCCGCGGCGGCGTCGGCGAGACGCCCGTAGCGCGGGTCGGCGTCGAACGGGCTGAGCGCGACCAGCAGGTCGGCGGCGGCCCGGACGTCCTCGACCGGCGCCGCCCGGCCGGCCGTCGCGAGGACCGCGGTGATGGCCGCCTCGAACTCCTCGGCCACCCAGTCGGCCGCCGCCTGGGCGTCCTCGAAGGCGGGGCCCGGGGTGAGCGCGGGGGCGAGGGCGGGGGTGAGCGCGGTGCCGATCGGATCGCCGGGCACCAGCCGCTGGAAGGCGGCGCCGGCGTTCGCCAGCAGGAAATGCAGGTGGTGGCGCTGCGCCGTGGCCTGCTCCTCGGCCTGCTCCTCGGCGCCGTCGGGGCCGTCGGGGCCGGTGATCTGGAGGGCGAAGACCCGCAGCAGGTCGTGGTAGCGGTAGCGGCCGGGCCGCGGGGCGGTGAGCATGCCGGCGTCGACCAGCGACTCCAGCAGGTCCTCGGCCCGGCGCGGCCCGGTCCCGAGGACGGCCGCCGCGGCCCGTGCGCCGATGTCCGGCCGGCACACCGCGGCGACCACTCGGAACGCGTCGGCCTGCTCCGCCGTCAACTGGCGGTAGCCCCACTCGAAGGCGCCCGCCACGGCCAGGTCGCCCAGCCGGAGCTCGGCCATCCGGTCCTGCTCGGCGGCCAGCCGGTCGGCGAGCCGGGCCACCGTCCAGGCCGGGCGCGAGGCCAGCCGGGCCGCCACGATCCGCACCGCCAGCGGGAGCCGCCCGCAGTGGCGGATCAGCTCGCCGACGGCCGTCGGGTCGGCGGCGACCCGCTCGGCGCCGGCCGTGCGGGCCAGCAGCCTGCGCGCCTCGGCGACGCTGAACACGTCCAGGTCGACCTGGACGGCGGTGGCCAGGCCGAACAGCCGGGCGCGGCCGGTCACGAGGACGGCGCAGCGGGCCGAGCCGGGCAGCAGCGGGCGGACCTGGGCGGCGTCCCTGGCGTTGTCGAGCACGACCAGCACCCGGCGGACGTCCAGCAGCGAGCGGAAGAGCCGGGCCCGGTCCTCCAGCGCCTCCGGGACGGCGCCCGGCGCGATGCCGAGGGCGGTCAGGAAGCTGGCCAGCAGGACGTTCGGGTCGGCCGGCGTGTCCTGGTCGCCGCGCAGGTCCGCGTACAGCTGGCCGTCGGGGAAGCCGGCGCGCAGCCGGTGGGCGACCCGCAGGGCCAGCGCCGTCTTGCCCACCCCGCCCATCCCGGAGACCGCCGCGATGTGCAGTGCGGAATCCCCGGCCGGCTCGCGCACGGCCGCGGTCAGCGCGGTGTGCAGCGCCTCGAGTTCGGCCTCCCGCCCGGTGAAGTCGGCGATGTCGGCCGGGAGTTGGGCCGGCACCGGGCCGGGCTGCACGGCCGGTGCCGGACGCGTGGCGGCCGTACCGAGCAGGGTGGGGTCGTTGCGCAGGATCCGCTGGTGGATCTCGCGCAGCTCCGGTCCCGGGTCGACGCCCAGCTCCTCGGCGAGCAGCCGGCGGGCCCGGTCGTAGAGCGCGAGCGCGTCGGCCTGGCAGCCGCTCTGGTAGAGCGCCCGCATCAGGAGCGCGTACGGCCGCTCGCGCAGCGGGTGTTCGGCGGTGAGGTCGCGCAGCACCGGGATGGCGAGGGCGGTGTCGCCCAGCTCCAGGTCCAGGCCGCAGCGCTCCTCCAGCAGGCTGGTCCGCAGCTCCCCGAGCCGGGTGCGCTGCTGCTCGGCGAACGGTCCGGGCACCCCGGTGAGCGGCTCGCCGCCCCACAGCTCCAGCGCCTCGGCGAACAGCCGCCGCACCTGCGCGGGTTCTTCACCGCCGCGCGCCGCGCCCATCGCGGCGGCGGCCAGCTTCTCCATGTGCAGCGCGTCCACGGCCCCGGCCTGCACGACGGTGCGGTAGCCGTCGCCCACCGAGGTGAGGATCACCGGTGCGTCACTGTCGTGCTCCAGGACCTTGCGCCACCGCCAGGCGTACGTGCGCAGCATGGCGGACGCGCTGGCGGGCGCCTCGTCGCCCCACAGTGCCTCGATGAGTTCTCCGGCGCCGGCCGCCCGGCCGTCGCGCAACAACAGTGCGGCCAGCATCGCCTGCTGCAGCGGCGATCCGACCGGTAGCCCCTCGTCCCCGTACTGTGCCCGCATCGTGCCCAGCAGGAAGAACCGGACGGGATGGATCATGGACTGCGGTCCCCTCGTGCGTGACGCCCAGGCGTCCCGGTGAGGGCCCGTGGCCGCCATGTCCGATGTGTGGTCCCGGGTTCCCCGCCTCCCCGAGGGGCGTCATTATTCGTATTACTAGCACACCTTTGTCATGGCACCGCATCTCGGTGATCGTGACCCTTGACGCGGCGTCAGCGTTCGTTCACGATCGATGGCCGCGCTGCCGCAGGCCTCCCGGAATGCGCGCCGATCGGGCCGGAAAGGCGGAGTGGGAAAACCGGATCGGGTTGCTCCGCGGGAAATTTGACCAAGGCTTGAATCTCGCGGCGACCGGATCCGCACACCGCCCCGGCGGGAGGGCGGTCCCACCGGGGCGGTATGCGGATCCGGGCGGCGTCACGTGGCCGGTGTCACCGGGGCGGTTTCGGTCCTGGCGGCGTCACGAGGTGTGCGCCGGCTCCCGGTCGGACGTGCCCTCAGCGGCGGCGCCCCGGCCGTCGGCGACCGGCGCGGTGCGGTCCGCACGCGCGCCGCGGTCCGCACGCGCGCCGCGGCCCGCACGCGCGGCCGGACGCAGGAGCACGGCACACGTGAGCGCGGCCAGCAGGGCGAGCGAGGCCGACACGACCAGGCACAGCCGGAGGCCGTCGAGGAACGAGCCGCTCAGGGCGGTCAGGGCCGGTCCGGTGGCGGCGTCCAGGTGGAGTGCGGCCACGGCGCCGAGCCCCTGGCCGTGCGCGGTGGCGAGGACGCGGTCGACGGTCTCGGCGGGCACACCCGCGTCGGCGAGGTGTGCAGGAAGGGTGTGCAGGGCCCGGGTGGTGAGCAGGGTGCCGAGCACGGCGGGGCCGAGCGCGCCGCCGACCTGACGGAAGGCGTTGTTCCCGGCCGCGGCCATACCGGCCAGGTGGTGCGGGACGGAGGCGACGGCCGAGGCGGTCATCGGAGTGAGGACGGCGCCCAGGCCCAGGCCGAGCAGGACCAGCCGCCAGGCGATCGAGCCGAAGGAGGTGTGGGCGTCCAGCGTGGTCAGCGACAGCAGCGAACCCGCCGTCACCACCAGGCCCGTGGTGATCAGGACCCGGGCGGACACCCGGTGCATCAGCCGGCCGACCGGTCCGCCGGCGACGATGGCCGCCCCGGTCACCAGCACCATCCGCAGCGCCGCCTGGATCGTCGTCAGGTGCTGCACCAGACCGAAGTACAGGCTCAGCACGAAGAAGAAGCCGATCAGGCCCAGGAAGCTGATCATCGCCACCAGGGCCGTGGCGGTAAAGGCGGGGCTGCGGAACAGCGCCGGGTCGAGCATCGGGCTCGCGCTGCGCCGCTCCACGGCCACGAACGCGGCCGCGCTCACCGCGCCCAGCACCAGGGCCGCCACCACGGCGGGCTCGCCGAAGCCGTTCGCGCCGCCCTCGATCACGCCGTAGACCACCGCGGTGACCGCGACCGCCGCGCTGATCTGGCCCGGCCAGTCGAGCCGGCGGCCGTGCGGCGCGCGCGAGTCCGGCAGCACGAACGCTGCGACGACCAGCACGATCAGGGACACCGGGACGGGCAGGAGGAAGATCCAGCGCCACGCGACGTGCTCCAGCAGCACCCCGGCGATCAGCGGGCCCACGGCGAGCGACGCCAGCAGGGACGTCGCCCACAGGCCGATGAACCTCCCGCGCTCCCGGTGGTCGGGCACCGCGTGGCTGATCATCGCCAGCGTGGTGGGCAGCAGCGCCGCCGCCCCCAGCCCGGAGGCCGCCTGCCCGACCCACACCGACCCCACCGAGTCGGACGAGAGCGACACGGCCGCACCGAGCGCGCAGAAGGCCATGCCCGCCTGGAACACCCGCTTGCGGCCGTGGACGTCGCCCCACACGCCCGTGGTGAGGATCAGCGCGGCCATCGGCAGCACGAACGCGTCCGACACCCAGGACAGCTGGGACGTGGAGGCGCCCAGTGCCCGCTGGATCGCGGGCAGGCTCACCGACACGGTGGTCACGGGGAGGTAGGCGACGAAGACGCCCAGGCAGGCCATGACGAGCGTGACGCCCCGTCCGGCCGTGGGGCCCTGCACCGTTGCGGAATTCACGAGACGTTCCTTCGACTGCGGAGGTGCCGCACGGGCACCGGCTGCGGTGGGGGCGCCGCCGTCCGGCGCACGCCCGGCTCCCGGACCGGTCGCACCGGGGGAGCCGCCGATCAGCTTCGCGCCCGGGTGCGAGGAATCCCCAACTGATCTCGTGAACCGTGATGGAACCTCCGTCCCGATGGTTTCATGTGTGACGATTCACCCATGACCGACGACCTGGACCGCAAAATCATCCACGGACTCCACTGCGCCCCGCGCGTCTCGTTCCGGCGGCTCAGCGAGGTCGTCGGCGTGTCCGAACAGACCGTGGCCCGCCGCTACAACGCCCTGCGCCGGGGCGGCCTCGTCCGCGTCGTCGGTCTGAGCAGCCCCGCCGCCCACGGCCAGACCGAGTGGATCGCCCGCCTGCGCTGCCGTCCGGACGCCGTCGGCCCCCTCGCCGACTCCCTCGCCCGCAGGCCCGAGGTGGCCTACGCCAGCCTCGCCTCCGGCGGCTCGGAGATCATCTGCATCATCCGCTCACCCGCCGGCACCGCCCGCGACGACGTCCTCCTCCGCCAGCTCCCCAGGGCCGCGTCGGTCCTCGACATGAGCGTCGACCTGATCATGCACGCCTTCGGAGTCCCCGGCCCGACGGGCTGGACGGGAGGGGAGGGCTCCCTCACCGCCGACCAGGCGCGCGAGCTGATCGCGGAACGCCCCGTCCCCGTCGGGCCGCCGCTCCCGCCGACCGACGAGGACCTGCCGCTCCTCGAAGCCCTGGCGGAGGACGGCCGGGTCTCCCACACCCGCCTCGCCGAGGTCACCGGCTGGTCCAAACCCCGCGTCGCCCGCCGGCTGGAGGCCCTCGAAACCAGCGGCTCCCTCACCTACGACGTCGACACCCTGCCCGAACGCCTCGGCTACGAACTCAACGCCGCCCTCTGGCTCCAGGTCGACCCGCCCCGCCTCCACACCATCGGCGAGGAGCTCAGCCGGCACGACGAATGCGCCTTCGCCGCGGCCACCAGCGGCAAGCACAACATCATGGCCATCGTCATCTGCAAGGACACCGCGGACTTCTACCGCTACCTCAGCACCCGGCTCGCCCACGTCGAGGGCGTCAAGGGCTACGAGATCAGCGTCCGCGTCCGCCGCCTCAAGCAGGCCGCCTCCCTCATCCACCACGGCCGCCTGATCCACCCGGCGCTCGTGTGAGGTCGATGGTCGCGGGCTCACGGGCTCAGCGGGCCGTCATGCTGAGCCGCACGGCTTTGGGCAGCGTAGCTCCGCCCGGAACCCGAACCCGGACGAATCGGTAGGCATGAACGCGCGGGACGGGGTTAGACGAGTGGGACCACCGATCGCCCCCACCGATAGCCGCGACCGGAAGGACCCGCCGTGGCCGACACCGCCCGCCTGCCCGAAGCATCCGAGCACCACTGGAGCCGCGAGGAGGACGGAGCCTGCCGCACTGCCGAACGCGGCATCTTCGACCGCCCCGCCCAGGAGCACGGAGCTGCCGCCAAGGACCGGGAGGAGGCGGCAAAGGCCGTCTGCGCGGGCTGCGAGGTCCGGGTGGAGTGCCGGCGGCACGCGCTCGCGGCACGGGAGCCGCACGGCGTGTGGGGCGGGCTGGCGGAGGAGGAACGCCGCTCGTTGTTCACCAGCGACTCCGGGCCCAGGGCGGCGTGACGGGCGTCGCGCCCGTCACGTCCTGTGGCGTCCATCGGGGGTGAGGGCGCGACCGCTCACGCGAGCAGCCTGGCCACCGCAGCGTCGATGTCGAGGTGGCCGGACTCGCCGCCGGCCGGTACCAGGTTGAACGAGTCCAGCAGGAACGCCGTCACGACGTCGGAGGGAATGCTGATCACCGCCCGCCGGTCGTGGCCGCACAAGGTCACCAGTACCCGCCCCTCCGGCCCGGGAGCGACGGTGACGTCCCCCCGGCCGACGCGACCGTGGCGGCCCTCGTTCAGCAGGTCCCGCGCGAAGAACCACCGGCGCTCCTCGCCGTCGCCGAGCGCGGGGAAGGCCAGGCACACCGCGTACGGCAGCGAGGAGTCGAAGCGCAGCTGCGCCTCCAGGGCGACGTGCGGGAACGCGCCTTCGGGCAGGGTCACGGAGGTGGACCAGCAGGTGGCGGAGGTCATGCGGTGGGGGCTCTCCATGCGGTCGAACAGCAGCGGGCCGGTGATGCTCAGGTGACGGCCGTCGGCCCCGGTGGCGGACCGGCCTGCGGGCCGACGGCGGCCGTGCTCGTGCGGGTGAGCGCGGAGTGCAGGCGGCGCACGGCGTCCTCGGCGTCGGAGATCTCGTCGGGCGTCGGCAGCACGACGCCGCCGGAGGCCTGCACCTGATCTGCGCCCGGGGCGCGCCACTGCAGGACGGGCGCGAGGACGATACCGGCCCGGGCCAGGAACCACGCCAGGCGGCCGTGCGAGCGCGCGATCCCGAGGGCGAGGGCGGCCAGGGCCTCACGCAGGCGCTCCAGGCGGTCGACGACCGCGAGCCGCTCCTGCTCGGCGGCCGGGCCCACCGCCGCCGCGAGGTCGTCGGCGACCTTCCCGGCCAGTGCTGCGTCCACCGGAGTCGATTCCACCGGGGCCGCGTCCACCGGGGCCGATTCCGACACCCCGTCCCGGGACTGCCGTTCGGCCTCCTCGGCGAGCTCCGCGACCTGCGCACACAGCTCCGCGCCGGAACGCGGGGGACGATCCGGCGGGGCTGCGTGCGCGGTCAAAGCGGTCCCTCCCCGTGGAGCAACGGACACCCCGGGACGGGTGCACGTCCAACGCTGGTACACCACGGCGACCGCCCACAGCTCCGGGAACGAAGTACCCCGCGCCCGCGCAGCCGCCGGAACGAAACAGGCCTTGTCAGGAGCGGCCGGGTTTTCCGTAACACCCCTGGACGCGTAGCCTCGGCGCCGGGGTGCGGGGACGAGGCCGCCGCGCCGACGGGGGCGGATGGTGATGATGGTCGAGACGTTGTCCTTCGAGAGCGCGAGCGTGGACGCCACGCAGGAGTTCCTCTCCACGGCCTACACGCCGATGCGCATCGCCAAGTCGGTGGCGGACGCCCGGGCGAGCATCAGCCGCCGGGCGGTGAACGGGCTCACCGTGGACCGGATCTCCTTCGGCTACGACCTCACCTACGACGCCGAGAGCCTCGGCCGGGTGTGCCTGCTCAGCATGCACACCGGCACGCTCGCCGACCGGACCGGCGGCCGCGAGACGGTGTTCGGCCCCGGCGAGACGTTCCTGGTCGCCCCGCCGGACGCCCCCTACCGGGGAGAGGTCCAGTCGGCCCGCTACACGATCGCCATGTTCGACAGCAGCCTGCTGGACGCCTTCGCCCCCACCGGCGCCAACGGACGCGGCCCGGTGCGCCTCACCGGGCTCCGCGCCGTCGACGAGGCGGCCGACCGGCAACTGGGCGCCGCCGTCGCCTACGTCCGCGACCACGTGCTCGACAACCCGGCCGCCTGCGCGAACGACCTGCTCGTCGCCACCGCCGCCCAGCACCTGGCGGCCGCGACCCTGGCCGCCCTGCCGCACACCGCCCGCACCGACTCGGCCCCCGCCGACCGGACCGACGCCACGTCCACCACGCTGCGCAAGGCGATCGCGTACATCGAGACGAACGCCGAGCGGGAGATCACCCTCGCCGACATCGCCGCGGCCGCCTTCGTCACCCCGAGGGCCCTCCAGTACGCCTTCCGCCGCCACCTGGACACCACCCCGCTCGCCTACCTGCGCCGCGTCCGCCTCGACGCGGCCCACCGCGACCTCCTGGCCGCCGACCCGGGCACCACGACGGTGACGGAGGTCGCGATGCGCTGGGGCTTCGCCCACCCCGGCCACTTCGCCGGCCTCTACCGCGACGCCTACCGGCGCCCCCCGAGCGACACCCTGCGCCTGCACCTCTGAGCCTTCAGTCAACCGGCCCAGCCCCGCGAGCGGTCGTGCACCCGGCCTGGTGAGCTGTGCGGGGAGTCCGCGACCCGAACCGGCCTCCCCGCCACCCCGAGGGAGGACCCCGTGCCGGACCCGACGACGTCCTACGCCGACCTGCGCGCCCTGGTGATCAACTGCGCGCTCAAGCGCTCCCCGGAACGCAGCCACACCCAGGGCCTGATCGACGTCAGCACCGGCATCCTGGAACGCCAGGGCGTCGAGGTCGAGGTCCTGCGGGCGGTCGACATCGACATCGCGACGGGCGTCTGGCCGGACATGACCGAACACGGCTGGGATACGGACGAGTGGCCGGTCATCTACTCCAAGGTGATGTCCGCCGACATCCTGACACTGGCCGGCCCGATCTGGCTGGGCGACAACTCCTCGGTGATGAAGAAGGTCATCGAGCGCCTCTACGCCTGCTCGTCGATCCTCAACCCCGAGGGCC
The DNA here is from genome assembly GCF_042887525.1 of Kitasatospora sp. NPDC057936. Taxonomy (NCBI): domain Bacteria; kingdom Bacillati; phylum Actinomycetota; class Actinomycetes; order Kitasatosporales; family Streptomycetaceae; genus Kitasatospora; species Kitasatospora sp. NPDC057936. The sequence goes on along the minus strand of NZ_JBHVPD010000034.1, from coordinate 18,980 downwards.
AGTACGCCTACTACGGCCGCGTGGGCGGCTGCCTGATCACGGGCAACGAGGACGGCGCGAAGCACTGCGCGATGAACGTGCTCTACAGCCTGCAGCACCTGGGCTACGTGATCCCGCCGCAGGCCGACGCGGGCTGGGTCGGCGAGGCGGGCCCTGGCCCGTCCTACCTGGACCCGGGTTCGGGCGGTCCGCAGAACGACTTCACGAACCGCAATACGACCTTCATGACGTGGAACCAGCTCCACCTGGCCCGCATGCTCAAGGACGCCGGCGGCATCCCGGCCCACGGCAACCAGCGCTCCGAATGGGACGCCGGCTGCCGCTTCGACTTCGAGAACCCCGAACACCGCTGAGCCAGCTCCGAGACCTCTCGTAATGCACCGGATGCCGCGCCACTCCTGCCCGGAGTGGCGGGGCGCCGTTCATCCGGTGCGAGCGCCGGCACCTCGGCCACCGGGGCGCGGGCCCCTCGGGCGGTGGCAATCGGTGAGCCCGGGTGGCGCCGCGACTGGCGGGATCTGCTGGCCCGGGAGGTGGTGAAAGGGGGGGGCTCGGCTGCTGCCTGCGGCGAGGCTGGGTGAGTCTGCCGCGAGGGCGCTGCAGTGGTCCAGGGGGATCCGCTCGGCAGGGAGGCCGGTCGCCTCGCGGATCAGGCCCTACACGGTGGTGATCTTGCCGTCCCACTCGCCGCCGGCCGGGACGGAGGCGTGCTGGTGGATCAGTTCCCAGCCGTTCTCACGCCGCTCGAAGCAGTCGGTCTGCCGGGCCATGACGTGCTTGGCGGAGCCGTTCCTGAGCACGATGTTCGTGCTCTGCACCGTGCAGACGATGCCCATGTCCCCGTTGACCTTCGCGTCCAGTTCGAGGATCTCGACGTTGCAGGACTCGAAGTCGGCGAAGGTGTCGTCGAACAGCTTGCGCGCCGGGGCGACGCCCCTGGACGCGAACGGGGGGATGTCGAACCACAGCACGTCGGATGCCCAGTGCCGGGTGCTCTGCGCACCGGTCATCGACGCCGCCATCTCGCGGACTATGGCGATGATGGCTTCCTTGTCCTGCTCGGTCGTCGTCATGACTTTGCTCCCTTCGTCTCGTGGCCCTGATCGGCCGCTACGGACAACCCTGCGGCGTGCCGTCAGGGGAGGTGCAAGAGCCGGCCCCGCGACGGGATCTCCCCCGAGGGGAGAGCCCCTGCCAAGGGCCTGCCGTCAGTGCTGGACATCGGGGGTTTCCCCCGCGAAGCCGGCCGCTCAGAGGGCCGCCAGGGTGCGGATGCGGTCGGCGAAGGCCCGTCGGGCGGCCCCGGACTGGGGGGCGAGGCGGTCCCATCCGTGCGGGACCCCGGGATGGACGTGCAGTTCGACGGGGACGCCCGCGGCGGCCAGGCGCGCGGCGTAGGCGATGTCCTCGTCGCGGAAGATGTCGAGGTCACCGGTGTCGATGTAGGCGGGGGCCAGTCCGGTGAAGTCGGTCAGGCGGGCCGGTGCGGCGATCGGGGAGACGTCCGCGGTGTCGAACGTGTCGCCGAGCACCGCCTTCCAGGCCGTGTAGTTGTTGTCGTAGGTCCAGGTCAGGAAGGGTTCGCGGGCCGGGTCGGGGCCCTGGTTGCGGTCGTCGAGCATGGGATAGACCAGGATTTGCCGAGCCAGGGGAGTGCGCCGGTCGCGGGCCAGGATGGCGGTGGCCGCGGCAGGTGCGCCGCCGCCGCTGTCGCCCATCACCGCGATGCGTCCGGTGTCCACGGCCAGTTCGTGCGCGTGGTCGGTGAGCCAGGTCAGGCCGGCGAAGACGTCCTCGGCGAGCATGGTGCCGGTCGCCTCGGGGGCCAGGCGGTAGCCGACGGACAGGAACGGCACCCGACTGTGCGCGACGTACCAGGAGAGCAGGGTGTCGTAGGCGTCCAGGTCGCCCAGGATCATGCCGCCGCCGTGGGCGTAGAGCACGGCCGGGCCGGGCGCCGTGGTCTCGCCGGCGGTGTACCAGCGCAGTTCGATCCGGGCGCCGTCGGGCGCCGTGGCGAGGTAGGTGGCGGTCTTGATCCCGGTGACCGGGGGGACCAGGGCCGCCATGGCAGCCTGGCCGAGGTTGCCGGCCTCGCGAATCGACCTCCAGTCCCCGCGCTCGCGGGCGGCTACGCCGGCGGCCTGCTCGGTGCGGGCGGCCAGGAGGGGGACGAGTTCGGGGTCGACGGTGTGGTTCATGGGAAGTGGTCCCGCTTTCCGGAGGTGGACGGATGGGTGCGCAACGAAGTGGCGGCGCACGCGGGTCGGCAGCCCGGTCGACCGCCCGCAAGCAGGCTCGGGCGTGCCCCGACGAGAGGTGCAAGACCCGCGCGCGCCCGTGCATCTCCCGTGGGGGGAGGTGGCACAGTGGCAGGCATGGACGCGACACTGCCGATCGGGGACTTCGCGAGGGCCACGCACCTGAGCGTGAAGACGCTGCGCTACTACCACCAGGTGGGCCTGCTGGAACCGGACGAGGTGGACCGGCACACCGGCCACCGGTACTACACCACCGCGCAGATCCCGACCGCGCAGATCATCCGCCGCTTCCGCGCCCTGGACATGCCGGTCGAGCAGATCGCCAGGGTGCTGGCCGCCCCCGACCTCGACACCCGCAACGCGCTGCTGGCCGCACACCTGAACCAGATGGAGCAGGAGTTGGCGCGCAGCCAGTCCGCGGTCGCCTCGCTGCGTGACCTGCTCACCCGCCCGCCGGGCGGCACCCGGGCCGAGATCGGGCGCCGGAGCGTTCCGGCCACGCCGGCGGCTGCGATCACCGAGACGGTGGACGTCGCCGAGGCGTTGACCTGGTACCAGGGTGCGCTCGGTGAGATCTACGCGACGCTCGACGCCCAGGGCCTGGCCGCCGACGCGCCGGCCGGTGGGATCTTCGGTACCGACCTGTTCACCCACGGGCACGGACCGGCGACGATCTTCGTGCCGTGCGCCGGACCGCTGCGCCCCATGGGTCGGGTCGACGCGCTGGTCATCCCGGCGGTCGAGTTGGCGACGATTGTGCACCGCGGCCTGCATGCGAATATCGACCTGGCTTATGGAGCCCTCGGCACGTACGTCGCTGAACATGCCCTGGCCGTGGACGGCCCGATCCGCGAGTACTACCCCGTTGGCCGCCACGAGAGCGCGGAGACCGTCGAGTGGCGCACCGAGATCTGCTGGCCCGTCTTCCACACCGGACCGGTCCCCAACGAACCCCCGGTGCCCACGGGTGACGGCGGCCGGTAAAGGGCGCTGTCGCTACCCGCGAACCAAAGCCAGGAGAGCCGACCTCCCATAGGCGAACTGCCACTCGGCCATCCAACGGACGATGCCAGGGAACACGGCATGGTCGAAATATCGACAATCCGCCGGTCCAATGCGCGGTACTGCATCGGATGCAACGTGAACAGAGTGTTGGATCTGCCGGGCTCGGCCGAAGACCTCCGCAGATCGAGATCAGCGGCGCGTGGGGGCGTAGCGTGGTGAGGGTGACGAGCCGCGCGGAGAGCGGAGCGGGGGTGCGTCTGGCGGAGCTGGTGGCCGCGCTCTCGCTGGGCGTGGACTTGGGCTTCGGCCAGCCGATGGAGCACGTGCTGCGCCAGTGCCTGATCGCGTTGCGACTGGCCGAGCGGCTCGGCCTGGACGACGACGCCCGGTTGGTCGTCTACTACACCGCGTTGCTGGTCAACGTCGGCTGTCACTCGGACGCGCACGAGCAGGCGAAGTGGTTCGGCGACGACATCACGCTGAAGTCCGGCAAGTACGCCTACGAGCAGCGCAGTCTGGCGGGCGCGGCGGCGACGCTGCGGTTGATCGGATCGGGCAACCCGCCGCTGCACCGGTTCCGGGTCGGCCTGGAGTTCACGCTCGGCGGGTTCCGCGATATGAACGGGATGATCAGCTCGCACTCGGCGCTGGCCCGCGAGCTCGCCCGGCGGCTCGGTCTGCCGGACGCCGTACAGGAGGCGGTGGCCTGTTCGTACGAGCAATGGGACGGGCGCGGCTGGCCGGGGGAGCTCAAGGGTGAGGCCGTGCCGCTGCCCTCCCGGCTCGCTCAGCTGTCCGAGTACGTCGAGGTGGCGCACCGGATCGGCGGGACCGGCGCGGCCACGGCGCTGGCCCGGCGTCGGGCGGGGACGCAGTTCGATCCCGGACTCGCGGTCGAGTTCTGCCGGGAGCCCGAGGAGATCGTGGGCGGACTGGACACGGCCCGTACCTGGGAGGCGGTGATCGGGGCCGAGCCCGCGCTCGGCGTGCGTCTCGGCGAGGAGGAGTTCGACGCGGCGCTGCTCGCGGTCGCCGACTTCGTGGATCTGAAGTCCCCGTACACGCTGGGCCACGGCCGTGCCGTGGCGGCGCTGGCCGAGGCGGCGGCGCTCGGGCTGCGGATGGATCCGGCCGAGGTGACGACGCTGCGCCGGGCCGGCCTGGTGCACGGCCTGGGCCGCCTCGGCGTCTCCAACGCGATCTGGGACAAACCGGGACCGCTGGGCGCGGGGGAGTGGGAACGGGTGCGGCTGCAGCCCTATCTGACGGAGCGGATGCTCCGGCAGTCCCCGGCGCTCGCCCCCCTGGGCGAGGTCGCCGTGCAGTACCGCGAACGGCTGGACGGCTCCGGCTACCCGCGCGGGCTCGCGGGCGGCGCGATCTCCCGGCCGAGCCGGATCCTGGGCGTCGCGGACGCGTACCAGTCGATGATCGAGCCGCGCCCGCACCGGGCGGCGCTCCAGGCGGCGGAGGCCGCCGCGCAGCTGCACGGCGAGGTCGCCGCCGGACGCCTGGGCGGCGAGGCGGTCGCCGCGGTCCTCGCGGCCGCCGGGCACCGCACGCCGCGGCGCGGCGCCGGGCCCGCGGGCCTGACCGCCCGCGAGATCGACGTGCTGCGGCTGCTGGCCCGCGGCTGCTCCAGCAAGGAGATCGCCGCACGGCTGGTGATCTCGCCCAAGACCGCGCGCAACCACATCGAGCACATCTACGCCAAGATCGGGACCTCGACCCGGGCCTCGGCCTGCCTCTTCGCGGTGCAGAACGGTCTGCTCTGAGAGCGGGGCCGGCTCCGGGGAGGACGACACGGGACGACGGCGCCGAAGATGCCGAAGATGAGGCATCCGCCCCATGCGCCGGGCACGGCACGGGCCTAGCGTCGAGGCAGAACGTCGGACCGTGAATCGAGGCAGTCATGGGTGTCAGAAGCACACTGTTCGCGGTGACCTACGACCGGATGATGGCCAAGGCCGAGCGGCAGGGCCTGAGCGACCTGCGTCGCCGGTTGATCGCCGAGGCCGACGGTCGGGTGCTCGAGATCGGCGGCGGCACCGGGGCCAACCTCGCCCTCTACGGCGAGGGAGTCGAGTCGCTCACAGTTACCGAGCCCGAGCCGGCGATGGTCCGCCGGCTGGAGCGGCACGTCGCGGAGCGGGCTCCGCGCACCACGGTCCTGCGGGCGCCGGCCGAAGACCTTCCGTTCGAGGACGACAGCTTCGACGTCGTCGTGTCGACGCTGGTGCTCTGCGGGGTGAGCGACCAGCAGCGGGCACTGCGCCAGCTCGGCCGGGTGCTGCGCCCCGGCGGGCGGCTGCTCTTCCTGGAGCACATGCGCTCGGAGGACCCGAAGGTGGCCCGCCACCAGGACCGGATGAACTGGCTGAACCGGCTGGTGGTCTGCTGCGAGTGCAACCGTCCGACGCTCGACTCGATCCGGGCGGCCGGATTCGTCGTCGACCACGTCGAGCGCCGGGTCTTCCCCGCGAGTCCGTCCTTCGTCGGCCCGGCCGTGCTGGGCAGCGCCAGGCTCCCGGCGACGACCCCGTCCAGATCCGACGCGACCCCGTCCAGACCCGACGCGGCCACGGCCGTGCCGGGGAAGGCCGCGGGCGGCTGACGGGGAGTGCGGCTCAGGAGCGGCGGCGCGGCTTTCCGCGCTTCGGGGCGACCTTCCTGGCGGTGGGCCCGCCACGTCCGCCGTCCGTGCCGTTCTTGGCGGTTGCGGCGCGGGCGGCGCGGGCGGCGTCGCGACGATCTACAGGGAGATCCGGCACACGGATCACGCAGATCGTGAGGGACTGCTCGACCGCTGAGAGGCGCCGAACACGGATCATCCATCAAGGAGTGACCTCCCGGCCTCCTCTTCCGTTCTCCAGGAACAACTCCGGTGTTTTCCACGCCGGTTCGTCCTGTTGCTGCGGAAGTCAGAAGGCACCCATGAACGTGACCGGCCTGCGAACCGGCACCGTCATCCCGACTCAGGACACCCGGCCCAGGAGAGATGTGCGCGTCCTCGTGGTCGGCGCGGGGTTCTCGGGTATCGGCGCCGCCATCCGGCTGCGCCAGGCGGGGGTGCGCGATCTCCTCGTGCTGGAGAAGGCGGCGCAACTCGGGGGCACCTGGCGGGAGAACACCTACCCGGGCTGCGCCTGCGATGTGCCATCGACGCTCTACAGCTACTCGTTCACTCCGAACACCGCCTGGAGCCGGCTGTTCGCCGGGCAGCAGGAGATCCACGCCTATCTGCGGGCGACGGCCGAGCGGCACGGGCTCGGCGAGGTGCTGCGCTTCGGCGTCCAGGTGTGCGGAGCCCGGTGGGATCCGGTGGCCGGGCGCTGGCTGCTGGAGACCAGCAAGGGGCCGTATAGTGCCGAGGTGCTGGTCCTGGCCACCGGACCGTGGCACATCCCGCGCCACCTCGACGTCCCCGGGGTCGAGGAGTTCAGCGGGCCGGTGCTCCATACCGCCCAGTGGGACCAGAGCATCGACCTGACGGGGCGTCGGGTGAGCGTGGTGGGCACCGGCGCCTCCGCCGTGCAGCTCGTCCCGGCCATCGCCTCCCGAGCGGCCGCCGTGCACCTCTTCCAGCGAACCGCCCAGTGGGTGCTTCCCAAGCCCGACCTACCGGTGCCCGCCGCGGCCAACCGGCTGCTGGACCACCTGCCCCGTTCCCGCAACGCACTGCGCGCCGGGCAGTACATGCTGCAGGAGGGCTTCGGCTACGCCTTCCGCCACCCGCGCCTCGCCCGCCTGCTGGAGACGGGCGCGCGTGCACACCTGCGGCTCGCGGTCCGTGACCGGTTGCTGCGCGAGGCGCTCACGCCCACCTACCGACTGGGCTGCAAGCGTCTGCTGACCTCCAGCACCTTCTACCGGGCCCTCGCCCAGCCACACGTCCACCTGCACCCCACCGCCGTGGCAGCCGTGCGCGGCAACGAGGTCGTCGGTGCCGACGGCACGACCGCCCGGTCGGACGTCCTCGTCACGGCCACCGGCTTCCGCATGGGTGAGCCGCCGCTCGCCCGGAGCCTGTACGGCAGCGGCGGCCGGACGCTGCACGACGCCTGGGACGGCGAACCGCAGGCGTACCTGGGGACCACCGTCAGCGGCTTCCCCAACCTCTTCCTGCTGCTGGGCCCCAACCTGCTCGGGGGCTCCACCTCCGCGATCACCGTCCTGGAAGCCCAACTGACCTACCTCACCGACGCCCTGGCCCACCTCGACCGCGACGGCCGGCGGGTCCTGGAGGTCCGGGCCGCCGCGCAGGCCGCACACAATGCGGCGGTGCAGGAGGCGTTACGGACCACCGTGTACAACTCCGGCGGCTGCACCAGCTACTACTTCAGCCCGAGCGGGCGAAACACCTTCGCCTGGCCCTGGTCCACCGGGCGGCTCATCCGACAGCTGAGCCGCTTCGACCCGGCCGCCTACACCTGCGACGTACCCGGGCCCGTACCGTCGCCTGCTACGGCAGCGCAGACTGGACGGCCTGGGTGACGAGCCGCGCCCCGGCGTCGGTCAGAAGAACACTCCGCACCGCAGCAGCACGTTCGCGTACGGCCGGGCTTCCCCGGTCCGCACCACCAGGCGCGCCCCCGCGCTCAGCTCCTTCAGCTTGTCGTGCGGCACGTACTCCAGCCCGGCGAAGGAGCCGGTCAGCAACCCGTCCGCGGCGGGGTTCGCCTCCCGGACCTCCTGCGCCGCGTGCGCCCCCTCGATCACCAACTCGTCGAGGAGCCCGGCCAGTACGTCCTCGAACGACGGAATCCCCGCCCGGAAGGCGAGGTCGACCACCCGGGGCCCGTCCGGAATCGGCATCCCCGCGTCACACACGAGCACCCGGTCACCGTGCCCCAACTCGGCGATGGCTCCGGCGAGATGGCGATTCAGAATCCCGCCCTTCTTCACAGCGCCTCGACCTCCGCGGCGGTGGGGAACGACTCCTGGGCCCCCCGCCGCGTCACGGCGACGGCGCCCACCCGGGCGGCGTACGCGGCTGCCTCCGCGAGCGATGCCCCCGCACCCAACTTCCAGGCCAGCGCGGCCGTGAAGGAATCGCCGGCGCCCGTCGTGTCGACGGCCTCGACCTTCAACGACGCGACCCGCACGACCTTCTCCTCGGCGGACGCGACCAACGCACCGTCCGAACCGAGCGTCACCACGACCGACTTGGGCCCGCTCGCGAGCAACTCCCGTACCCATGCGGCGGGATCGTCGCCAGTGGCCCCGCCGCCCAGGATCACCCGGGCCTCGTGCTCGTTGACGATCAGCGGGTCGCAGGCCGCCAGGACTTCGGCCGGCAGCGCCCGCGGCGGAGAGGGGTTCAGCACGAACCTGGTGCCGGACGGCAGTTGCCGCACGACCTCCACGACCGACTCCAACGGGATCTCCAACTGCGCCGAGACCACCCGCGAGGCGTGGAACAGGGGCCCGGCGGCCCGGACGTCCTCCGGCGTGAGCCGCCCGTTCGCACCGGGCGACACCACGATGCTGTTGTCGCCCGACGGGTCGACGGTGATCAGCGCGACGCCGGTCGGGGCCCCGCCCACCAGGACGCCCTCGGTGTCGACCCCCGCGTTCCGCTGCGACTCCAGCAGCAGCCGCCCGTTCGCGTCGTCCCCGACCCGCGCGAGCAGCGCCGTGCGCGCCCCGAGCCGCGCGGCGGCGACCGCCTGGTTGGCCCCCTTGCCGCCGGGATGGACGGCGAGGTCCGACCCGAGCACCGTCTCTCCGGCCCCGGGCCTGCGCTCGACACCGATCACGAGGTCGACGTTGGCCGACCCGACGACCAACACGTCGTAGTCGTACATGAAACTCCCCAATCAGAAATCCGAAACAGGGCAGCCGGAGCCCCGCTTCCGCGGGCACTCCGGCCACCCCTTCCCCGTCTCAGCCGGTGAACCCGGCCACGGTCTCCTTCGTGACCACCTTCACCGGCACCTTGATGCTCTCCTCGACCTTCTCGCCCTTGATCGCCTTGACCGCGTTGTCCACGGCGATCTTCCCGAGCTGCGACGGCTGCTGGGCCAGGGACGCGTACAGCGTCCCCTGCTCGACCGCCTTCAGTCCGTCGGGAGTTCCGTCGAAGCCGACGACCTGCACGGAATCGCCGGCCTTGGACCCGAGCGCCTTCACCGCGCCGAGCGCCATCTCGTCGTTCGCGGCGATGACACCCTGGACGTCCGGGTGTGCCTGGAGCAGGTTCGACATGACGTCGAGCCCCTTGGTCCGGTCGAAGTCGGCCGGCTGCTGCGCGACGACCTCGATCCCCGGGTACGCCGCGAGTCCCTTGGCGAAGCCCTCGGCCCGCTCGCGCGCGGCGGAGGTACCGGCCAGCCCCTGGAGGATCACGATCTTCCCGCTGCCACCGAGCTTCTCGGCGATGCTCTTCGCCGCCTGCTCACCGCCGGCGACGTTGTCGGAGGCGACCAGCGCGTTCACGTCGGCGTTGTTGACGCCGCGGTCGACGGCGATGACCGGGATCTTCGCCTTGCCCGCGGCCGCCACCGGGTTGCTCGCCGCGTCGGAGTCCACCGGATTGACGACGATCGCCCCGAGCTTCGAACCGGTGAAGTTCTGCAACTGGTTGGCCTGCTGCGAGGCGTCGTTCTGCGCGTCGGTGACCGTCAGGTCCACCCCCAGCTTCTTCGCCTCGGCCTGCGCACCCGACCGGATCTGCACGAAGAACGGATTGTTGAGCGTGGAGAGCGAGAGGCCGATCTTCCGAGTGCCGGACTTCGGATCGTTGTGCAGGAACGACGTCGCACCCACGATCGCCACCGCCACGACGGCCGCGAGCCCGTAGGTGGCGACCTGCTTGCCCCTTCCGCCGCCGGGCGCCCCGATCGCCGTGGGAGCGGCCCCGGCCTTGCGCCGCACCGTGTCGAGCAGCACCGCCAGGGCGATGACGACACCGATGACGACCTGCTGCCAGAACGCGGAGACGTTCAGCAGGTTCAGCCCGTTGCGCAGCACCGCGAGGATGAGCGCGCCGATCAGCGTCCCCGAGGCCTTGCCCGTGCCCCCGGCGAGGGAGGCGCCGCCGATGACGACGGAGGCGATGGCGTCCAGCTCGTACCCGGTGGCGGCCTGCGGCTGCGCGGAGGAGAGCCGGGAGGCCAGGACGACACCGGCGACCGCGGCGAACACACCGGACAGCGCGTAGATCGCGAGCTTCTGCCTGGGCACCCGCAGACCCGAGAGCCGGGCGGCTTCCTCGTTGCCGCCGATGGCGTACATCGAGCGGCCGATGTACGTACGGCCGAGGACGAACGCCGCGATGAGCCCCATGACCACCATGACGAGCACCGGCACCGGCAGCCACCCGCCGAGCGTGTCACCCAGGTGGGAGACCGAGCCCGGGAACACGATCGGCGATCCGTCCGAGATCACCAGTGCCAGACCACGCCCCACCGACAGCATCGCGAGCGTCGCGATGAACGGCGGCAGCTTGCCGTACGAGATCAGGAAGCCGTTCACCAGACCGGCGGCCACACCCGTCGCCAGCGCCAGCAGCACCGCGACGACCACCGGCACTCCGTGCGCCGTGGCGCTCCACGCCAGCACGGTCGCCGACAGCGCGGCCACCGAACCGACCGACAGGTCGATGCCCGCCGAGACGATCACGAAGGTGACGCCGAAGGCGAGGACGGCGGTCACGGCCGCCTGGACGCCGACGTTGAGCAGGTTGTCGGTGGTGAGGAAGTCGCCCGACAGCGCCGACATGGCGATGACGAGGACGATCAGCGCGGTCAGCGCGCCGTTGTCGAGCAGCAGACGGCGCAACGCCGCGGCGCCACCGGCGTCCGTACCGCTCGTGAGCGTTTCAGCGGCCACGGGAGGCCTCCAGTTCGGTAGTGGGGTTGCTCACGGCCAGCGACATGACCGCGTCCTGCGTGGCCTCGTCGGCGGACAACTCGCCCGCGATCCGGCCCTGGGCCATCACCAGCACCCGGTCGCTCATCCCGAGCACCTCGGGCAGATCGCTGGAGATCATGAGTACGGCGGCCCCGGCCGCCGTCAGTTCGTTGACGAGCTGGTAGATCTCGACCTTGGCGCCGACGTCGATGCCGCGCGTGGGCTCGTCGAGGATCAGCACCTTGGTGTCGGCCAGGAGCCACTTGCCGATGACGACCTTCTGCTGGTTGCCGCCGGACAGCGTGCGCACCTGCTGACCGAGCCCCGCCATCCGGACGTCGAGTTGCCCGGCGATCCGCGCGGCGGAGTCGTGCTGACCCTTGAGGTCGACGATTCCGGCTCTGGTCGCGGACTTGAGGGTGACGAGTCCGAGGTTCTCCTCGACCGACTGGTCGAGCACGAGCCCCTGACCCTTGCGGTCCTCGGGCACCAGCCCGATCCCCGCGGTCATGGCGGCGCCGATGTCATGCCGCTTCAGGGAAGCCCCGCAGACGCGGACCGTACCGCGGTCGTACGGGTCGGCCCCGAAGACGGCCCGGACCACCTCGGTACGGCCCGCCCCGACCAGCCCGGCGACGCCGACGACCTCGCCGGCCCGCACCTCGAAGCTGACGTCGTGGAAGACACCGTCCCGGGACAGTCCCTCCACGGACAGCAGCGCGGTGCCCGGCACCGCCCGCTCGCGCGGGTACTGCTGCTCGATGGACCGGCCCACCATCAGCCGGACGAGCTCCTCCTCCGGCGTGGAGGCGGGCACCTGTCCGACCGACTTGCCGTCCCGGATGACCGTGACCCGGTCCCCGAGGGCGGCGATCTCCTCCAGGTGGTGCGTGATGAAGACGATCCCGACGCCGTCCTCGCGCAGCGTGCGCACGATCACGAACAGCTTCTCGACCTCCTCGGAGGTCAGCACGGCCGTCGGCTCGTCCATGATCAGAACCCGCGCGTCCAGGCTCAGCGCCTTCGCGATCTCGACCATCTGCAGGCGCGCGATGCCGAGTTCGCGCACCCGCGCGCGGGGCGACACGCTGACGCCGACGCGCTCCAGAAGCTCCGAGGCGTCCGCCTCCATCTTCCTCCGGTCGATCATCCCGAACCGGCGCGGCTGGCGCCCCAGGAAGATGTTCTCGGCGACCGTCAGATCGGGGACGAGGTTGAACTCCTGGTAGATGGTGGCGATCCCGAGTCGCTCGGAGTCCTGCGCACCATGGATGCGGACCTCCTCACCACCGACCAGGATGCGGCCCTCGTCGGGTGCGTGGGCACCGGAGAGCATCTTGATCAGGGTGCTCTTTCCCGCGCCGTTCTCACCGAGCAGCACGTGGACCTCGCCCCGCCGCAGGTCGAAGTCGACGCGGTCCAGTGCGACCACTCCGGGGAAGGTCTTCCGGATGCCCTCGATGCGCAGCAACTCGTCCGCGTTGCTCACGACTGGCTCCTGTTCGTTGCGGGGTTCTCGTTCGTCGCGTTCTCGTTCGTTGCGGGGTTCTCGTTCGTTGTGGGGGTCTCGCCGCACGAGCGGCGAACGACGAGACGGGCGGGGAGCGTCACGGATCGTGGCTCCCGCCCCTCGATGCGGTCCACGAGCGCGCGCACGGCGGCCCGGCCCAGTTCGCCCGTGGGCTGGGCGATCGCGGTGATCGGCGGGTCCGTGTGCACGAACCAGCGGATGTCGTCGAACGCGGCGAGCGCGATGTCGTCCGGCACCCGCAGACCACGGGCGCGTACGGCGTCCAGGGCGCCCAGCGCCATCAGGTTGTCCGCCGCGAACACGACCTGCGGGGGCTCGGCGAGGTCGAGGAACCGCTCGGTCGCCCGCCGGCCGCTGTCGGCCTGGAAGTCACCGTGGCCGATGTACCGGTCCGGCAGGTCGAGGCCGCACTCCTCCATCGCCTCGCGGAACGCCTCCACACGCTCCCGCCCGGTCGTGGTCGCCGCCGGCCCGGCGATGATCGCCAGCCGTCGGTGCCCCAGCCGGTGCAGGTGCAGGACGAGATCCCGGACGGCACCCCGCCCGTCCGCCCGCACCACCGGCACGTCGACGCCGGGGATCCACCGGTCCACGAACACCATCGGTGTCCCGGCCCGGGCGGCGTCGAGCATGAGCGGCGACCCGCCGTCGGTGGGCGAGACCAGCAGCCCGTCGATGCGGCGGTCCAGAAGCGTCCGTACGTGGTGGTCCTGCAGTTCCGGCCGCTCGTCGGCGTTCCCGATGATCACGCTGTACCCCAGCGCCCGCGCCTCTTCCTCGACGGACCGTGCGAGCTCGGTGAAGTACGGATTCAGCACGTCGCTGATCACGAGGCCCAGGGTGTGGGTCTGATCGGTGCGCAGCGACCGCGCCACGGCGTTGGGCCGGTACCCGAGCGACGCAACGGCGGCCAGCACCCGCGCCCTCGCGTCCTCGCTCACCGAAGGGTGCTCATTCAGGACACGCGAGACAGTGGCGACGGACACGCCTGCCTCGGCGGCGACGTCCTTGATGCTCGTCACGGCCGTCCCACCTCCTCGTGGAATCGATTACATCAACGCGTTCCCACGATTGGAATCGATTACATGCCCGCAGGGCAAGCCTTGAGCCGGTGCCTGAAACCTGATCGTGATGAACGACGTGCCGATGTCGCCGCCGTCACCGTGCGTGACGGTCCGGCCGGTCCCGTTCCGGCGTGTGCGGGGGGTGCCGGACCCGCCGATCGGCCACCCGCAGCGGGAACCGGGCATGCAAAAGGCCAGCCCCAGGCCTCTGGCCTGGGGCTTTGCTCATGATCTGGCGCCCACGTGGCCAAGGCCCTCAGCCTCTGCCACGCGGACGTGCGGCGCATGTGGCCGCCCGTCGTCGACGTGCGGTTAGATGGTCGATCCGCCGCCGGAGGTGTTGTTCCACCAGGCGCTGTAGGCGTTCAGCGAGTACCGCTTCTGCGCGCCGCTGGTCGAGGTGATCTCGATGCCGAACTGCATCGTGTCGAAGTCGGTGTTGCGCAGGAGGTTCTGCGACGCGGCCCATCGCCAGACCGCCGAGGCGTCGATGGTGCCGGTGTTGCTCTGCTGGGCGGGGATGAGCTGCAGGACGTTCCAGCCGGGATCGGCCTGCCAGACCGACGCGTACTGGATGCCGCCGATGGTCACGTTGGACGCGATCTGCCGTCCCCAGCCGCCTGCCGTCCCGGACCAGCTGGTGAAGACCATGATCTCGTCCTGGTTGCCGGTCGACCAGAAGTCGCTCGTCCAGTTCCACCAGTCACTGCCGGAGACGGGGGCCGACGACGTGTTGAACCAGAAGCCCGCCGAGTTCAACTGCGACAGCGGCGTCCGGGGCCGGACCGAGGTGTTCGGGTAGGACTTGATCCCGCCGCCGGAGTGGCCGGCGTCGACGTACCAGGACTTGATGCTGTCGACGGTCTGGCACTGCCAACCGGCGTTCTGGCCCCAGATGTTGTTGTAGATCGTCCAGCTGCCCTGGGTGTACTGACCCCCCTTGTCGCAGGTGGAGTACACCTGGGCCTGAGCCGGAGACGCGAAGCTCAGGAACCCGGCGATCACGGCGACGACAAGGACCAGCCGACCGGACCCGGCCGACTTGCTGCTGATGGATTTACGGGTGTGCCATCTCATGTGTCCCTCCAAGGACGGCGATGGGTTGTTCCGGACTCCCCGGTCTGGTGGCGGGGTCCGGCGCGGCGAGGTGTCGCTCGCCGGCGGGTCCGGGCTCGGGACGGGCGCGGCTCAGCCCCGTCCGAGGTGGCGCGCTCAAGAACTACGGGAACGGTGCTCGGTCCCCTTGCTCGCAAGCACCGGGCTCGCCGGATGCAGGTGCGAAGGGTCGAAGCGCTTGCGTCTGTGGACAGTAATAATGACGGGGACTCAGCACAGCAAGGCTCTGTGCAGGGGGACACACTTCTTTCACCTGCTGACTGTCGAATCGCCCTCGAAGGACTGTCGAATCGCTTTCGACAGCATCGGCCGCGCGCGCCAATTGGCCTTCACGGAACTGCTGCTGGCCTTGGCGGATGCGGCGGAAGGTGCCGGGGCAGGTGTCGACGTGACGGGTGAAGAGATTCCCGAGGTTGGTGGGGGCGGGAAAGCTCGGACGGCGGGGATGCAGGACAGTTGGGCCGCAGCGACGTTGCCGGTACTGCCCGTCGAAAGTATTGACACGCTATTTGTGAGCGTTAACACTCTTGTAACAGGCGGGCGGGCGCCGCGCCTGAGGTAGCCGGTTGGAGCCGAACAGCCCTTGTGTGCGGATTCCTTGGCCGCTGCACTCCCCGTTCTCTTCTCTTACACACCGTGGAGTTCGCCATGCCGGCTCGCCCCTTCAGTCGCCGTGCCATGTTCAAGGCGACCGGCGTCGCGGCCGTGGCCGCCGCCGGCCCCGCCCTCGGTCCGGTCTCCGCCGCGGCGCAGACGGGACCGGTCAGGTCCGACGTCGGAGTGTCGACAGTCCCGTTCGAGCTGGGTCAGGTCCGGCTCACCAGCAGCCGGTGGCTCGACAACCAGAACCGCACCCTGGCGTACCTCCGCTTCGTCGACGTCGACCGTCTGTTGTACAACTTCCGCGCCAACCACCGGCTCTCCACCAACGCCGCTGCCGCGAACGGGGGTTGGGACGACCCGGGGTTCCCCTTCCGCACCCACGTGCAGGGCCACTTCCTCTCGGCGTGGGCCCAGGCCGCCGCCGCGCTCGGGGACACCACCTGCCGAGACAAGGCCAACCGGATGGTGGCCGAACTCGCCAAGTGCCAGGCCAACAACGCTGCCGCGGGCTTCTCCGCCGGCTACCTGTCGGGCTTCCCCGAGTCCGACTTCGCCAGCCTCGAAGCGGGCAGGCTGGGCAACGGCAACGTCCCGTACTACTGCGTCCACAAGACCATGGCCGGTCTGCTCGACGTGTGGCGCCTCCTGGGCAACACCCAGGCCCGCGACGTGCTCCTCGCGATCGCAGGCTGGGTCGACCGCCGCACCGCCGCGCTCGGCTACGGCACGATGCAGTCGATGCTGGGCACCGAGTTCGGCGGCATGAACGACGTGTTGGCCGGTCTCTACCAACAGACCGGTGACGCACGCTGGCTGACCACCGCTCAGCGGTTCGACCACGCCGCGGTCTTCGACCCGCTCGCGGCGAACCTGGACCAGCTCGACGGCCTACATGCCAACACGCAGGTGCCCAAGTGGATCGGAGCCGTCCGCGAATACCAGGCCACCGGGACGACCCGCTACCGCGACATCGCCGCCAACGCCTGGGCGATCACCACCGGCGCGCACACCTACGCCATCGGCGGCAACAGCCAGGCGGAGCACTTCCGGGCCGCGAATGCCATCTCCGGCTACCTCACCGACGACACCTGCGAGCTCTGCAACTCCTACAACATGCTCAAGCTGACCCGGGAGCTGTGGCAGCTGAGCCCGGACCGGGCCTCGTACTTCGACTTCTACGAGAAGGCGCTGCTCAACCATGTCATCGGCGCCCAGAACCCGGCCGACCCGCACGGCCACATCACGTACTTCAGCTCCCTCGACCCGGGCGGCCGCCGGGGCAAGGGCCCGGCCTGGGGCGGTGGCACCTGGAGCACCGACTACGGCACGTTCTGGTGCTGCCAGGGAACGGGTGTCGAGTCCAACACCAAGCTGATGAACTCCATCTACTTCCACGAGGGCACCACCCTCACGGTGAACCTGTTCCTCCCGTCCGTCCTGGACTGGACCGAGCGGGGCATCACGGTCACCCAGACCACCGCGTTCCCGGCCGAGGACACCACGACGCTCAAGGTCACCGGCGGCGTCGGCGGGACGTGGTCCATGCGCGTCCGCATCCCCGGGTGGACCTCGGGCGCCGGCGTCAGCGTCAACGGCGTCGCGCAGAGCGTCGCGGCCACCCCGGGCACGTACGCCACCCTCACCCGGGCCTGGGTCTCCGGCGACACCGTCACCGTGAAGCTCCCCATGCGGGTGGCCCTCGAAGCCGCCAACGACAGCCCCGGTGTCGCGGCGATCACCTACGGCCCCGCCGTCCTGGCCGGCAACTACGGCAGCACCGCGCTGTCCGCCCTCCCGGCCCTGGACGCCACCACGATCACCCGGACCAGCAGCACCGCCCTCGCCTTCACGGCCACCGCCGACGGAGCGACGGTCGGCCTCGGCCCGTTCCACGACGCCCAGGGCTTCAACTACACCGTCTACTGGCGGACCGACGGCGCGAGCTTCCGCCTGGTCAACGCGGCCAGCGGACTCGTCCTCGGCATCCAGAACATGTCCAGCGCCGACGGCGGCCTCGCCCTGCAGTGGTCCGACACCGGCACCGCCGACCACAACTGGGCCCTCGTCGTCGACGGCACCGCACTGCGGCTGCGCAACGTCAACAGCGGCAAGGTCCTCGGCGTGAAGGACATGTCCACCGCCGACAACGCCCCGATCCTCCAGTGGGCCGACACGGGCACCGCCGACCACCGGTGGACCGTCGTCGACGCCGGCAACGGCTACCACGAGCTCCAGAACGTCCACACCGGCAAGCTGCTCGGCATCGCCGGCGGCTCCACCGTCCAGGGCACCGCAGCCGTACAGCTGCCCGGCAGCGGTGCCGCCGCCGGCCAGTGGCAGTTCGCTCCCGTCGGTGCCAGGCGGATCCAGAACGTCGCCAGCGGGCGGGTCCTCGGAGTGAAGGACATGTCCACCGCCGACGGCGGCCTCGTCATCCAGTGGGACGACAACGGCACCGCCGACCACCTCTGGACGGCCGCCCTCGACACCGGCGGCCACCTGCGCCTGCGCAACTCCAACAGCGGCAAAGTCCTCGCCGTGGAGAACGGCGGCACCGCCAACGGCGCGAGGATCGTCCAGTGGACCGACAACGGCACCACCGACCACCGGTGGCGCCTGCGCCACGGAGGTGGGGACACCTTCAGGATCCAGTGCGCCAACAGCGGCCGCGTCCTCGGTGTCTCCGGTGCCTCCACCGCCTTGGGAGCGCAGGCCGTGCTCTGGGACGACACCGGCGCCAGCGACCACCTGTGGCGGTTCATCTGATCCGGCGTCGGGGCCCGCGGACACCGGTACTTTCCAGCAGGACACCGTTGAGGTGGCAAGGACAAGGGCCGCACGTTCACCGTGAGCGTCCACCCGAGCGAGCTGCGCGGGCGATGCTGGTGGCGCTGGGCGGCTTCCTCGGCATGTACTTCGTGCCGTTCGTCAAGTACCCGGCCAACCCGCCGGCCATCGGCCACGCCGAGACCATCCGTGACCGCGGAAACCTCTACCTGGGCATGGTCGCCTGTTCCGTCCTCTTCCTCGTCCTGGCGGTCTGGCTCGGCAAGCGCCTGCAGGCCCGCTTCGGCAACTGGAACGCGACCCTGCTCGCCGCCGGCGCCTACGTCGTGGCGATCGGCATCGTCATGGCGGTGCTCCCCTCCCTCGGTGAACTCGCCGACAACGTTCAGCAGTACGGCCACCACGCGACCGAGACGCCGCTGCCGCTGACCGACGACAAGGGCGCCATCGTCTACCCGGGCTTCCCGGCCGACACGCTGTTCAGCTTCCGCTTCTACTCGGTGGCCGCACAGCTCCTGCTGTGGGCCACGGTCGGCCTGGTCTTCGGACCGATGGCCGAGCGCCTGCTCGACGCCCGCACCGCGGCCGCGACGGCACCGGCCACGGCCGGTCCCGAGCCGGTCGGCGCGGTATGACGCAGACGTCACCGAGGGCCGCGACGCCACAGCGCGTCGCGGCCCTCGGGCCGTTCTTCGCCTTCGACACCCACCCGGCCGGCCCGCCCGTCCAGCCGTGGCGTCCGATGGTCGAACTCCTCGA